>NZ_HF988897.1:13566-20121 GCF_000435035.1 Porphyromonas sp. CAG:1061
ACTTCTACAAGAGGTCACAAGGGAGCAAAGAGCCGCTCAGGCTACAAGGCAAAGTTTGGCTTTGAGGGTGGTCAGATGCCACTTCAGCGTCGTTTGCCAAAGTTTGGATTCCGTAATCCTAATAGAGTAGAGTATACTCCTGTCAATCTTGGTGCTATCGAGGTACTTGCCCAGAAGGGTATTACTGAGATCGGGCAAGCAGAGCTAGTAGCTGCTGGTCTTGTGCACAAAGACGACAAGGTTAAGCTACTCGGTATGGGCGAGCTTACCACTAAGGTGAAGGTGACAGTTCACGCTGCCTCCAAGAGTGCCAAAGAGGCAATGGAGAAGGCAGGAGCAGAACTGGTGTTACTGTAAATATAGAGAAGAGTACCGATGAAATTTGTTCAGACACTCCGGAATATCTGGAAGATAGAAGATCTCAAACAGCGTATTATCACTACGGTGTGGCTGATTATCATCTATCGTCTAGGTACCCATATCGTATTGCCAGGGATTGATCCATCTGGCCTAGTAGCACTCAAGGATCAGACCCGAGGTGGTGTGATGGCACTTCTTGATATGTTTTCAGGTGGTGCCTTCAGTAACGCTTCGGTGATGGCACTTGGTATTATGCCATATATTTCTGCGTCCATTGTGATGCAGCTGATGGCTATCGTAGTGCCTAGTATCCAAAAAATGCAGAGAGAAGGTGAAAGTGGTCGCCGTAAGATCAATCAGTGGACACGCTATCTCACCATCGCCATTCTATTGGTTCAGGGTCCAGTTTATCTGATCAACCTCAACCACCAGCTAATGGCTGCAGGTAGTTCAATGCCTACTGGCTTCTGGTTTAGCTTTTCAAGCACCATCTTCATGGCAGCCGGCTCTATGTTTGCACTTTGGCTAGGTGAGCGTATTACTGATAAGGGTATTGGTAATGGAGTTTCTTTTATCATCCTTGTAGGTATTTTAGCTCGTTTCCCAATGGCAATTACTCAGGAGTTCGTGCTAAGGTTTAATAATCCAGGTGGTATCTTCCTATTCCTCCTCGAGATCTTAATCCTACTAGTGGTGATTGCAGGTGCGATTATGCTCGTTCAAGGTACTCGCCGTGTGCCAGTACAGTATGCCAAGCGTACGGTAGGTAACCGTATGTATGGTGGAGCACGCCAGTATATCCCTCTCAAAGTGAATGCTGCGAATGTGATGCCTATCATCTTTGCTCAGGCTATCATGTTTATCCCTGTGACGTTGTTCCCAGCAATGACCTCTAAGTCTACTTTTTGGCAAGGCTTTGCTACGGGTCAGAGCTTCTGGTACAATTTCACTTTCGCTATTCTGATCATCCTCTTTACCTATTTCTACACTGCGGTTACCATCAATCCATCTCAGATGGCTGATGAGTTGAAGCGCTCCAATGGATTTATTCCAGGTGTGAAACCAGGTAAACCCACCAAGGAGTTCTTGGATAGTGTGATGAGTAAGATTACTCTTCCAGGTGCGTTGTTCCTAGCTATTGTGGCTATCCTGCCTGCTTTTGCACGTCTCTTTGGCGTCTCAGCGCAGTTTAGTTCATTCTTTGGCGGTACCTCACTGATCATTCTTGTAGGTGTGGTATTGGATACGCTCCAGCAAGTGGAGAGTCACCTACTACAGCATCACTATGATGGACTACTTGAGACAGGACGTATCAAGGGTCGCTCGGGAAATCTGTATTAATATCTTAAACAATTGCGATAAGGACTGATATGTTTGAGAGAAGAAAGATTTACCTAAAGACAGCAGAGGAGATCGAGAAACTCTATCGTGCCAATCAATTGGTAGGTATGACGCATGGCGAGCTAGCAAAGCATATTAAGCCAGGGGTGACCACTAAGGAGTTGGATAAGATAGCTTACGAATTTATCTGCGACCATGGTGCGAAACCAGCTTTCTTAGGATATTCTGGTTTCCCTGCTTCTCTCTGTACCTCTATCAATGAATATGTGGTACATGGTATTCCCTCCGAGACAGCGGTGCTCAAAGAGGGGGATATCATCAGTGTGGATTGTGGTACGATCTTAGATGGATTTGTAGGGGATAGTGCTTTCACCTTTCCCGTAGGAGAAGTCTCAGACGAGGTCAAGGGCCTTTTGCGTACTACCCATGATTCTCTCTATGTAGGCATCGAAGCCGCTGTAGTGGGAAAGCGTATCGGTGATATCGGCAATGCTGTTCAGACTTACTGCGAGAAGCGTGGCTACTCTGTAGTTAGGGAGTTCACTGGTCATGGCATTGGTCACTCAATGCACGAGGCTCCTAATGTCCCTAATTATGGCCGGCGTGGTACAGGAGCTAAGATTGAGGAGGGTCTTTGCATTTGCATAGAGCCGATGATCAATCTAGGGAGTAAAAACGTAGTCATTTATGACGATGGTTGGACTACCCGCACCAAGGACCGTAAGCCCTCTGCTCACTTTGAGCATTGCATCGCTATTGTAGATGGCAAGGCCAAGATTATGAGTAGCTTCGAATTTATCAAAGAAGCTCTTGGAGGTCTCCCATTCTAAGCACTGTAAGATATTGATATTGATTAATCACAAAAAGAAAGGTATTTATTTATGGCTAAACAACCAGCAATAGAGCAAGATGGAGTAATTCTAGAGGCATTGTCCAACGCTATGTTTAAGGTGGAGCTCGACAATGGCCACCAGATTACCGCTCATATATCTGGTAAGATGCGGATGCACTATATTCGTATTCTTCCTGGAGACCGTGTAAAGGTAGAAATGTCGCCTTACGATCTATCCAAAGGGCGTATCTCTTACCGCTACAAGTAAAGCTGTGCAAGGTTGAAGACCATATTATTTCAAGTTTATACACACAACACTACCCGTGCGAGGCATGTGAGCCACTAGTGGGTATCAAAAGAAATAGAGATTATGAAGGTTAGAACATCTTTGAAGAAGCGTACCCCCGATGATAAGATTGTCCGTCGCAAGGGTCGTCTTTATATCATTAACAAGAAGAACCCCAAGATGAAGCAGCGTCAAAACTAATCCCCCTCACCCCTTCGAGGGTGTAGATGGATAGTGTAGGCGTGTGATCTTTATCGGGTCAATTGACTAAGAGAGTTACACTTAACTAACAACTATAGTATTATATGGCAATAAGAATTGTTGGTGTCGACCTGCCCCAGAATAAGCGTGGAGCTATCGCCCTTACCTATATTTATGGTATCGGGAGAAGTGCTGCTGCTACTATTCTTGATAAAGCAGGAGTAGACCCAAACATTAAAGTGCAAGACTGGACAGACGACCAAGCTGCCGCTATTCGTGAGATCATCTCGAATAATTATAAGGTAGAGGGTGATCTCCGTAGTGAGACACAGCTTAATATCAAGCGCCTTATGGATGTCGGCTGCTATCGTGGTATCCGTCACCGTATTGGTCTGCCCTTACGTGGACAGTCAACTAAAAACAACGCTCGTACTCGCAAAGGACGTAGAAAGACCGTTGCGAATAAGAAGAAAGCTACTAAGTAAGACTAGGAAGAAAACATGGCTAAGAAAACTGCTACTAAGAAGAGAAAAGTACAGGTGGATCCTATTGGACAGGCACATATCCACTCTTCCTTCAATAACATTATCATTACCCTTACCAATAACCAAGGGCAAGCAATCTCCCAATCTAGTGCTGGAAAGATGGGGTTCCGTAGTTCGAAGAAGAACACTCCCTACGCAGCACAGATGGCAGCAGAAGACTGTGCTAAGGTGGCCTATGATGCCGGTTTGAGGAAAGTGACCGTTTATGTAAAGGGTCCAGGTAATGGCCGTGAGAGTGCTATCCGCACTATCCACGGAGCAGGTATTGAGGTGATGGAGATTGTAGATGTGACGCCACTTCCACACAATGGATGTCGCCCTCCAAAGCGTCGTAAGCCTTAATTGGCTTGCTTCACTTCCCTTGTTTCACCGACACTTTGTCGTACGCAAGAGAGATTATATATTAGAATGAGGCTTCTCTGCATTCATACTAATGGATTGGTTGCACTTCTGCACCTTCCGACGCAGCTGTGCAGAGCTAGTTTCATGGTTACTAATTATTTTTATTACTATTTATAATGGCAAGATATACAGGTCCAAAAGCCAGGATTAATCGCAAGTTTGGAGAGCCAATCTTTGGCAATGCCAAATCGAAGAAAACTTACCCAGCTGGTCAGCACGGCAATTCTCGCCGTAGCAAGACTTCAGAGTATGGGTTGCAGCTGCGCGAAAAACAGAAGGCTAAATACACCTATGGCGTACTAGAGCGCCAGTTCCGCAACCTCTACGAGCGTGCTTCTCGTATGCCTGGTGTGCGTGGTGAGGTGTTGATTCAGCTTCTAGAGCGTCGTCTCGACAATGTCGTTTTCCGTCTAGGTCTAGCTCGTTCGCGCAACGCTGCTCGTCAGCTTGTTAATCATGGACACATCGTAGTAGATGGTCAGGTAGTTGATATCCCTTCATATACTGTTTCTGAGGGTCAGACTATTGGCATCCGCGAGCGCTCCAAGTCGCTAGCTATTGTATCTGAAGCAGTTCAGGTACTTGCACACAATCAGTACCCATGGCTCGAGTGGGATGGAGCTTCTATGACTGGTCGCTTCCTCCACATTCCAGAGCGTGCTGATATCCCTGAGACCATCAAGGAGCAGCTCATCGTCGAGCTCTACTCCAAGTAATGATGTCCCATTTTCACCTTTAATATTAGAGAAGAGATATGGCTTTAATCGCATTCCAAAAACCAGAAAACGTGCTTATGCTCGAGGGTACTGCTACACATGGCAAATTCGAGTTTAAGCCACTTGAGCCAGGCTATGGCATGACTATAGGTAATGCTCTTCGACGTATTTTGCTCTCCAGCCCTGAGGGCTTTGCCATCAATAGCATTAAGATTGATGGGGTAGAGCATGAGTTTGCAACCATACCAGGTGTCATAGAGGACGTCACCAACATCATCCTGAACCTCAAGAAGATTCGTCTCAAGCAGGTGACCCCAGGTGAAGTTGGCGAGACTGCTGTTATCAAAGTCAATGGTAAGAGCAGCGATACCTTTACAGGGAAAGAGATTTCAGAGGGACTTAAGAGCTTTGAGGTCCTCAATAAGGATCAGCTTATTTGTCGGTTAGATAAGTCAGCTTCCTTCAGTATCCAATTGACCATTGATCAAGGTCGTGGCTGGATCCCAGCTTCGGATATTGCAGAGAGCTTCGACGTCCCATTACAGATTGCTATTGATGCTATCTATACACCTATTCTCAACGTAAAGATTGCTGTAGAGAATACACGTGTGGGTCAGAAGACCGATTACGATAAGCTTTTGATTGAGATTGATACCGATGGCTCCATTCATCCAAAAGAGGCACTGAAGAATGCTGCTCATCTGCTGATTCAGCACCTAGAGCTATTCAGCGATGAGTATTTCTCAGTAGATCTTGAGTCTGAGCAAGAAGAGGAAGACTTTGACGAGAATACCCTAATGACTCGTCAGCTTCTCAAGAATAGGCTAGAGGATGTAGAGCTATCAGTGAGAGCATTCAATTGCCTACGTGCTGCAGGCGTGCTCACCCTTGGTGACCTCGTCAAGTACAGTCGTAGCGAGCTCCTCAAGTTCAGAAACTTCGGTAAGAAGTCTCTCAACGAGGTAGATGAATTGCTCGATAACCTTGGGCTCACCTTTGGAATGGACCTTTCGAAGTACAAACTAGACAACGAGTAAAATTATATAATGAGACATAATAAGAAATTCAATCCGCTCGGTCGTACAGCTTCTCACCGTCAGGCGATGCTCTCCAATATGGCTAACTCCCTTATTGAGCACAAGAGAATCATTACGACCCTAGCCAAAGCTAAGGCACTCAAGGTGTATGCAGAGCCACTCATCACCACCGCGATAAAGAATGGCGAGAGTGTGCACGCACGTCGTATAGTATTCCAAAAGCTGCAGAATCGCAATTCCGTAGTAGAGCTATTTGGCCCTATCAGCGAGAAGGTTGGCGATCGCCCAGGAGGTTACCTTCGTATCCTCAAGATTGGTCGTCGTCAGGGAGATGATGCTATGATGTGTTTGATCGAGTTCGTTGACTTCAATGAAGATCGCGTTAAGCAGGATAAGAAGTCTTCAACTGCAGGTAAGACCCGTCGTACCCGTCGTAGCCGCAAGAAGAGCGCCGATGCTCCAGAGACCCAAGCACAGGAGTCAGAAGAGAGTAAGAGCGAGGCTGCAGAGTAATCAAGCAACAAGCTAAGTGTAACTCACAGGAGAGAGGTAAGTGTCCACCGACACTCACCTCTCTCTTTTTTTGCCTTGTCAGATGGGGTGACTTATCGGACAAGTCGGACGGGTCGGACAAGTCTGACAAGTCGGGAGGTGCAGGCTAGTGGAGACTGTTACACGAAGGCGATCTGCGGTGTTGCTTTCGGAATTCTGGCTTGGTCACGTACGTAAGTACGCTCTCAGCGCCCTTATCCTCAGCGCCCTTTTGAGTACCTTGGCAGCCTAGCGGCTACCTAGCATCTCAACCTTCGTTCAAAGTCTCAGCACATTTGATTCA
>NZ_HF988898.1:0-26717 GCF_000435035.1 Porphyromonas sp. CAG:1061
TCGGACCTCCTGCGGAGGTCCTTAACTATTGGCTCTCTGATGAATGTCTCGTGGTAAGACCCTTCTAATGCGTAATCCTTGGTGAGAAAAGAGCGGACAAAGAAATCAGCCTGAAGATGCGGGGCGATCTTCAGGCTGATTTATATGGTGAGGAGTGATAGTGGTCGCTATCAGTAGCCTTATTTAGTTGGCCTTAGCGGTGTAGAGTGTCCCTTTCTCCTTTGCCGACTGTATCCACTGTGGTACTGTGACCTTTTTGAACTCCTCCTTCTTGCGGTGTAGCTCATCGGGATTGAGCCCAATGTATTTCTGGGCCTTCTCCTTGGTGCTAATGTCGGGGAGTGGAATATCTCCTACAAATCCATGTTGGGCAACTACTTGACTTATCTTTAGTCTTGCCTCCATCGCCTTCTCAAGACCTGCACTCAGAATACGAGTTATCTCTTGTGGTGCGTGGAAAGAGCCTCCATGAGTAGCCACTCCGTAATCCCAGCGCCACTGGCTTTGGCGAATCAACTTAAGGACTGGAGCCATCTCGCTCTCGGTAGCACCTTTCTTCCATGCAAACTCGGCCTCTAGGTGTGCCCGTACTAGTTGTTGCTCTAGCTTATCTCGTACCTCAAGTGCCATTGCTTGGCGATCGTAGACATTCTGCTTGAGTGTCTCTTCGCTCTCTCTGTGGCAGGTTTGGCAAGTACGGTCGATGTGCTTTAACGGGCTAGTGATGTGGTGGTCGCTAAACTTTACACCGCCCTCGCTCATATATGGCATATGGCAATCGGCACAAGAGACCCCTCTCTGTGCGTGGATACCTTTTTGGGCTACCTCAAAGTCGGGGTGCTGAGCTTTGAGGATAGGTGTTTTACTAAGCGGATGGATATAATCGTAATAATCGGTCTCATCGTAGTACTCTTCGCCACCCTCCACGGTCATACCTTTATCCCAAGGGAAGGTGAGGTAGGAGGTCTCTTTCTGGAAGTAGTACTCTACGTGGCATTGTGCACAGACAAGGGAGCGCATCTCTTGGTGCGATGCCTTGGTGATATCGATGCCTTGCCTTTCAAAGGCCTCAATAAGTGCTGGGCGGGAGATCTGAAGCTCCATATTCTCAGCGTTATGGCAATCGGCACACCCGATAGGATTAACGATCTCGTCTCCGAGCTCACTCCAGCGAGTCTTATAAAACTCGGCTACTCCAATTTTATTCATCATACGTGGCACGTCAGGCGACTTGCAGGTCCAGCAGGTACCTGGCTGCATATCTTTATCCCCTTCAATACCTGGATTACCTACGCGTAGGGTATTTCGCATATCCTCAATAGCGTGCATATGCCCCCTAGGGGTACCATACTCACGGCTAAAGGCATAGCCAGCCCAAAAGATGACCATCTCTGGTCGTTGAGCTAAGACATCGACGATATCACTACTATTGTACTTGCTAACGAATGTGGTGTCAGCGGTGTTTGCCAAGTCTCGAACTGCCTAGGGTAGTTGATACCATAGATTTCGTTTCTTGCTTCACCATTGGGTATCTCCACCTTTTTATTGGCATAAATGGACTGTATCTCGGCTCGCCGTTCAGTGACTGAGGCTGCGAGAAGACCAAGTAAAAAGACGATTACCAATGCACCACCAAATAGCAACCATCCTAGCCAAGGCTTAAGTCTTCGTTGATTTGTCATAGCTATTATTTCTCTAATTAGTTTTTACTCTTTAATTTACTTATCCACTCTGGCACTGGGCTCTTGGGGAGTGGCGTAATGGCATTTGGGGTGCGACTCAGTGTGGCAACCCCTCCGTGAGGCACCTCTCTGTGGCAGTCCCAGCAGGCGAAGTTGCTATCATCGCTGATCTGGTTCCCTGCAAGTAGCCCCGTCTTTACCATATCTGTATTGAGCTGATCGTGGCAACGAACGCAATTATTGTAGATGACCCTTTGGCTGGCTGGAATAGCCTTCATGGCTTGTGGCTCCCCTCTCATGGTAAATACATAGGAGTGCCGAAGCCCATCCGTCGCCTTGAAGTAGTATTTGCTGAAAATATTATCGTGAGGCACGTGGCAATCGTTGCAAGTGGCGTCACGACCGTGCGAGCTATGCAACCACGTGGCGTAGTAGGAGTCCATCACGTGGCAATTGATGCAAGTAGCAGGGTCATCGCCTAGATAGCTCCAAACCCTCGACATATAGATAAGGTAACAGCCTAGCCCTGCCATGGTGCCGAGGAGCAGTACCGCACCTACTTTGCTTTTGTAGGTTGGTAGTAGGGTGTTAATAAGATGGTTCCACTTTTCTCTTAGTTTCATCTCTGCTGTCGGCTTTGCCTTGATTGTCGTTAGATTGATTAATCAAAGTTAGCTAAAAACCTTGTAATTGCAAGTCTTTTTCTATAGATAATCGCAGTAATTGATAATTTGGTACAGGCGTAATGCCACTATTGTTGGGAAAGATATAAAAGTTCCAATTATTGCATACCGTAGGTGTGTACACTTTGTGCTGCAGAGGGTAGATAGTTAACCCCATACCAGCACATTTGCAGGCATAAGAAACTAAAGATGAGTACCACCACTGCCAGCTTTACCCGTCTTGGGTGGAAGTGGCGAATGTGCAAAAAGATCAAGTAGCTACACATCGTGATAGCGGCCCAAGTCTCTTTGGGATCCCAGCCCCAGTATGTGCCCCATGCTGCTTTAGCCCAGACTGCTCCGAGGAGAAGCCCAAACATCAAGAAGCCTAGCCCTGTGTAGACAAGGTTGTCCATCACATAGAGCTTGCGATAGTCGTTTTCTTTTTTCTTCCAAAGAATGTATATGCCAATGAGGAGTGCCACACCCAGCAATCCGTATGAAAACATATAGGAGATAACGTGTGGTACAAAGTAAAAGCTCTGTAGTGCCGGCATCATGCTCTTGCTATGGAGCTGAGGTTTGAGGATATTGGTGATGATAAAGACGCCAGCTAGGATTGTGCTGAAGCTAAATATCCATTTGTAGCCCCATCTGATGTAGACCAATAGACCAGAAAGGATAACGAAGAGGGAGTAGAAGAGACGGGTCTCCCCTTGTGTCCTCATAGGTGGGCGTTCTTGGCTCATCCACATTCCTGCGATAAAGACACTGAATACAATAAGAGCAAGAACCATCCCTGCAATAGCAATGCTTTTCTTGTCTTTCCACGCTAGATATGCCGATACGCCACTCAGCAAGATAGTGATTATCCCAAAGAAGGGGAATACTTCCCAATCGGCCAATAGTAAGATCTCATTCATAGTTATTCCTCTTCTTTTTTAGTTTGCTTGTAGATAGAGTTGGAGGGGCCTAGGAGCAAGAAGATGGCTCCTGTAAATAGCACCCAAATGGAGGTGAACACTGGTGTGAGCCAAGGGTCGTAGACCAATTCAACCTCGGTGCTAGTAGCCCACCGCCGCATCTCCTCATCAAAATTGAGCTGATAAACGTACCAATCCTTTACCTTGAGGGGGTCGTTTACGGAGATCACCTTACTCCCCTCTCCTCCCTCTTTGAGGTAATAATCTAGTGTGGCGTAGTATTGCCGGATCTCTGGGAAAGGCATAATAATACAAGTGGTCTCATCAAGGGAAAGCGCTCTATGAGGAAATAAAAAGCTTCCACAGCTCACCCAACCATTGTAGGTCTCTCCGCCCTTGTGTGCGGTGATATGTGCTGCAGGGGCACCGCCAGAACTGGCGAATTGGCTAAAGACAATAGTGGAGTCCCTCACCAGTGGAGCAGCGAGGGGCAGAAGTTCGTCTACCGAGACCTCCTAACCATTAAGTAGACCAGTGGTAGGTACCTCCTCAATGTTGATCATATCGGGCAGACTTTCAGGGAGTACTTGCCCTGTTTCTGTATTAAGTAGCATCAGCTTTGGTGGATACTCCTCGAGCGTAAAGTGCTTCAGCTCTAATGCAATTGGTAACTCCTCCACTGCATGGGTCGCTTGGTTGGTTCCTCGCCACTCCACTTCGTCTTGAGTCAGTGCCATAGTGTATCGTTGCATATTACTGCCACTGACTAAGGCAAAGAATAAGAATCCATAAAGCCCTAGGTGATTGAGCATAAAACCCAACTCCCTCACTGAAAACTTAAAGGCTAAAAGTCGCCGAATGGTAACGGAACCAAGTACCAGTAGTAGGTAGATGTAGATGGTATTGAAAGGGTGCGAATGTACCATTGCACTCCAGCCCGCAGTGTGGAATAATCCGCCAAGACCATCCGCCATTCTGGGATCGATCTGTTTGGAGAAACCCATGATGGTCAAGAGCAAAAGAAATGCCACGAGAGAGGTGATGGTAGCAGCAGGAGAGACAATAAAGCGTACAAAGGGTAGCTTACTCCCCTTCTTCCTAGAAAGAATGCCGATAAGCAGAGTGGCAATTATGAGGGCACCGAGTACTATCGTACTAATGGGGTGGGTAAAACCGCCTGCGGGAATAGGTCCCATCACCCATTGCCATATATAGCTAATCAGTAGGAGCCCCCCTACTATTGCCCAGCCCTCGGGATAGCCCCATCGGCCACTCCAGATATTTCGCTTCTCTTTCTTCATCATCTAAGACTTGATTCAATATACTTTGAGACTGTTGCACGAATGCGATCTGTGGTGTTGCTTTCGGAATTCGGCCTCGGTCACGTACTTCAGTACGCTCCCTTCGCCCTCATCCTCAGCGCCTTACATCTCATCCTTCGTGCAAAGTCTCAGCACATTTTAGCAAATGTGCGAGAATGGCACTTCGTGCAACATCCTCACTTTGCAAACTTACAAAAAATAACTTTCGTCGGGCCATTAAAAATGGTGGATAAGCCACGGGGGCGTATCCACCATTCAGAATATATTGTCTGTTGGTTTAGGTTAGTGGGCTTTGGGCTTTTTGGAGGCTCCTGTCACGGCGTCAACACTGCTGGACATCGCTTTCGCTTTATCGCCCAGTAGGTAGCTAGCCACTTCGTTGTAGGAGCCAAGGGTAATGGCGTTGTAGCCCTTGGTGCTGAGGAGATCGGTGATCTTCTTCCCAAGAGTGATGATGGTCGCTTTGGGACTAATCACATTGATGCCTTTTACTTCGCAGAGCTTAAAGTAAGCCTCAACACTCTTGGTATTTGAAAAGACAATGTGCGTAAACTCTAGTTCCTTGAGCATCTCTAGGTAGTCGTTGCTATACTTATCAGGGTCTTTGCTAGCAATGGTCGTCGCCACAGCTACGCCATCCTCTATCCTTGGTGTGAGCTCGCTCACCTTTCTATTGAGGGTGATAGAGAGCACCTTCATACCATTATCGTCCTTAGAGGGTTGGTAATTCTCCGTCACATTAACCACCTCTCCCACGAGGAGCAGACCAGGTGTGAGCTTCGTGTAGTCGGTATAATTTGGGGTGAAGTCTTTGAGTGTTCCGCGAAAAGCCTTCTGCTCGGGCAGAGTTCCCTTACTAATAATAGCGGCAGGGGTATCGGGCGACATTCCTGCCTTGATCAGTTGCTGGCAGATCTCGGGGATTACTCGTACCCCCATATAAAATGCGATGGTACCCCCTTGCTCAACAAGAGACTTCCACTTCACCGACTCAGCAAGGTTGCTATCTTTGGTGCTTGCGGTAACAAGGGTGAAGGACCTTGCTAGCGCACGGTGCGTCACAGGTATTCCTACATAGGCTGGTGCTGCGATTGCTGCTGTCACTCCAGGGATCACCTCGGTATCAATGCCCTTATCGAGCAGGGCGAGTAGCTCTTCACCGCCACGTCCGAATACAAAAGGGTCACCTCCCTTGAGCCTTACCACAGTGTTTCCCTTCAGTGCCTCATTAATGAGTAGTTGATTGATCTCCTCTTGTTTTGGCGAAGGTTTACCAGCTCGTTTCCCCACGGGAATCAACCTCACATCTCCCTTGCAGTGGAGTAGAATAGATGGATTGGCGAGTGCGTCATACAGCACCACATCAGCTTTGCCGAGCACTTTCGCCCCCTTCACGGTCACGAGGTCAGGATCGCCCGGCCCAGCACCTACTAGATATATTTTTCCACTTTGGGCTAAGAGATTCGGGATAGCAAGCAAGAGTGCAAGGGTTAGTAATAATGTCTTTTTCATAAGGTATCAATGATTGATTGCACAAATATATAATAGGGTGGATACAAAAAGCACCCACCCTAGTTCCTTAGTCAATAGTTATTTATTTGCCACCTTTCTTGGTGAATAGGCGACCAATAAAGATGAGGATGCAGGCACCGATGATCGCTACCACTAGCCCTGCCCACCAGCTATCGCCTGCAGAGAGGTCGAGCAAGCTAAGTACCCAACCACCTACTACGCCACCGAGTAGTCCAAGAATGATGTCTACGATCCAAGAGTTGCCTCCACCTGGCATAAGCCATGCGGCTATACTACCAGCGATAAAACCTGTAATGATTGTGATTAGCATAATTCAATTACTTTTATATGTTATTAATATTATGTGCAAAGAATGAGAAGTGTACCGTCCCATATCTGCGCATCTCCACAAAATATTGCTCTTTGCTGAAGTCGTACTCCTTTGGATGCTCCACTACCAAATAGCCCTCTGGCGAAAGTAGCTGGCTACTCATTATCCGCCTAGGTAGCTCTGCTAGTAGTGGCAGATCATAAGGAGGGTCAGCAAATATCAATTCAAAGGTACCAAAAGATTCGCTCTTTTCAATAAAAGCGAAGACATCTCTTGTCTGGACACTGTAGTGGTCATCCGAAAGTTGCTCCACAACAGAGTTGATAAACGAGGTATGCCGAGGATTCTTTTCAATGGCCAGCACCTCCTTAGCCCCCCTTGAGAGTGCCTCCAGACCGATACTTCCACTACCTGCAAAGAGATCGAGAAAGCGAGTCTCCTCCCAATCAATTCGATTCTGAAGGATATTGAATAGAGCCTCCTTTGCCACTTCGGTGGTAGGTCGACCTCTAAAGTTTTTGGGAAGTTCAAAGCGACGCTTCCCATATTTTCCGCTTATAATCCGCATAGTATGTGTAATCGCTCCAAGGGGTGTACTGCCACATTCTTATTTACTTCCTTACTACCGTCGGTGGAGTAGTCGTTGAGGACAATGTTTCCAAGACTTTCCTCAAGTAGCTGCTTGATACTTGGCTCGGGATTGTAGGTGAATAAGTATAGGGGCACTGCGTGAGGATCAAGCTTAAATTGTCGGTACAATGCCGTAATGTAGTATAGACAGTCTGCATCGGAGACCATCTTATAGAGATTTGCCAGTAGCAGCTCCCCCGACTTTGCTACCGCCACTTGGATGAATCCTTTGCTGATGTATGCGGTAACGACCTGAGGGTGCTCTCGGCGAGATTTGCGTAGGGTATAGGTGATTTGTGTGGAGATATGGTGCTCAAAAGTGGGGAGGGAAAAGGACCTTTGGCAAAAGTCAAATAGCTCTCTATTGACCGAATAAATAATGTAAAGGTGCTCCTCCTCAATCGCTTTCGTCAATACTTTTCGCCCCTCTAGCTCAGTGGTCAGAGATAGCCAATTCTCTGGTGAGGCACTATCCATTAGATCCTCAGGGACAATGGCAAAAGGCGACCCATCCTCCACCAGAATAGTAGAGCTCCTGAAGGGAAGAGATAAAAGTGGATGATCCCAAAATAGCTTTTGCATACCACCCTCTTCGGAGCTGGTTAAGGAAATACTCGTGGCCAAGATGGGCTTGTCCTTTTCTTGGGTCGTAGCCAAGACAAATATCATCTCGCTCCCTAGAGTAATGCGTGCATCAATGCTAAGAGCTTCATCTGCTGATAAGCTCTTATCTCCTTCACTTGCGTGGATCTCCTTTATCTCTCTCATAAGGGTTGCAAAAAAAGAGAGTGTTGCACGAAGTGCCATTCTCGCACATTTACTTTCAAATGTGCTGAGACTTTGGACGAAGGATGAGATGCAAGGAGCTGAGGGTGAGGGCGCTGGGAACGTACTGGCGTACGTGACCGAGCCCGAATCCCGAAAGCAACGCCGCAGATCGCCTTCGTGCAACAGTCTCATAAAAGCACACTTCCTCAGCTATGTAGATAGAGAGGAGTGTGCTTTATGAATGAGTGGGGTATATAGCTTACTCCCAGTTACCTGCGTTATTATTGATCTCTGTAAGCGAGCCAACCTTTAGCCCAGGATACTTACCGATCTGATTCACACGATCCTTAAGGTTGATGAGCTCAGTCTGATTGAGGTCGCCAAGATAGGTGTCGTAATCTACTTTGGCCTCGAAGATCCTAATAAAGATGTCGGAGCTAGTCTTTACACTAGCGGTATCCATCTCAAAGGTAGCACCATTGGAGAATGGGACAATACCCAGCTTGCTGGTATCATAGTCGGCACCGAAAATTGCCTCCTTAGCATTTACGAATGTGGTGTCACGAGTAAAAGATACACGCTCACCATTAACGATAGAGGATAGACCAGCCTCTTCAGCTTCCTTCCAATTGCCAGTGGCTCTTGCTTTCTTTACGATATCCCACGCCTTTTGCTCAGTCATACCATCTTGAAGCTGCTTCTCTGAGAGCTCCATCACCTTACGTACCGACCTTACATTGCCGTTCTCTAGCCAATTGCGAAGCTCCTCAAAGTTGGCAGCATGGACGTTATTCTCCTGCTTGTATGCCACCTGTGCTGTACGGATATCTATCAATTCCTTGATGACCTCCTTCTCCCTTTGGGTCTTTGTATTCTCAAAGTTAACAGGTACACGTATGCTGTTGTATACCGCCCAACCAAGTCCAATAATAGCTAGGACCAATAAAACTCTCGATAAAATTTTCATACCTTCAAATATATTTGTTATTTTGCATTCAACATTAAACGTACCAAGCTTCTTGAATATAGGTTACTTGTATGTAGTCTCTACAAAAGTAGCAACTTTTATTCAGACTGCCATACGAATCGGCGTTCAAATATAGCTATTTTCGGACAATATGAGTAATAATCGCCCTGAGATATTAGATTTTTTTGGTTTTACCCCCACTTCTAGCCAAAACGAAGTGATAAAGGAGCTACAAAACTTCTTTGCCCAAGCTCCCGAGCACTCCATCTTTTTATTGCGTGGGTACGCGGGAACGGGTAAAAGTAGTCTTGTAGGGGCTTTCTCTCACATGCTCCAAAGCTTCCTCTATCCGCAGATGTTACTTGCCCCTACTGGTCGTGCTGCTAAAGTGCTAGAGGGGTATTGTGGTGTGCCCGCCTATACGATTCACCGAACCATCTACCGGCAGAGGATTTCGGGCGATGGCGTCTCGTACGAGGTGGGGTACAATCAGCACCAGCCCGGTACCATATATATAGTAGATGAGGCCTCGATGATCAATAATGCCAATGATGGGTACGGCTCCTTTGGAAGTAATCGTTTGCTCGACGACTTAGTGGACTTCTGCTTTAGCATCGAAGGGAGCAAGCTGCTACTGATCGGCGACGATGCCCAGCTTCCGCCTGTCGGTACCGAGATGAGTCCTGCACTAATGCCGGAGTATCTTGTAGGCTTTTGCTCCACACTATACCAAGGTGTCCTCAAGGATATTGTCCGGCAGGAGGAGGGCGGGGAGATTGTCTACCTTAGTTACCTCCTGCGTGGTCGCATCCTCGACCTACAGAGTGGCGAGGATTGGCACGAGCCCCTGCTCCCTCTGCCCGAGGTGAAGGGCGAGGTAGAGATCATCTCGGGCTACGACCTACCTGAAATGATGGAGGACTCGTATCGGAGGGTGGGGCAGGAGGATACCTTGCTCATCACCCGCTCCAATAGAGATGCCGAGGAATATAATAAGTCGATTAGGTACCACACCCTTTACTACGACGAAGAGGTGGTGCCAGGAGAAAACCTCATGGTGGTGCGCAATAACTACCTTCACTTTCCCGTAGATGAAAAGGGGCAGGCGACAAGCACCTTCATTGCCAATGGGGAGATCCTAAAGGTGCTCAATAGCCGAAGGGAGCAGGAGCTCTATGGCTTTACCTTTAGAGATGCCGAGCTGCGTGATACCCATGGGGGCTTTGTCTCCGCCAAGGTGCTACTTGATAGCTTGTTCACGCAGGCCCCCAGTCTTACTCCAGAGCAGCGGGAGCGATTGTATCAAGGGGTGTGCCAAGACTATCCCGATTGCACCACGCGGAGGATGCTCTATCAAAAGCTACGGCAAGACCCTTATCTCAATGCCCTACAAATAAAGTACTCTTACGCAATGACTTGCCACAAGGCACAAGGCGGACAGTGGCGGGAGGTCTACCTAAGCTTTGGTTATCTCACCCCCGAGATGATTGACCTCTCCTTTTGTCGTTGGCTCTATACCGCCATGACACGTGCTACCGAAAAGCTCTACATTATCCAACCACCGGCCTTTATTTTTGGCAATTTAGAACTCTGAAATAGCCCCTTCATAACTATTTGATTTTCACCTAGCTATCAACCCGAAAACTGAGTTGCAACTAAGCATTTGCTTAGTTGCCACTCGCCGATCGCTTAGTTGCATCTCAGCAAATGCTTAGTTGCAACTAAACTTTTGGCTACTTACACTGATGATTTTGACGGTATGTTGATCCCCTTTTTGGTTTTTCCGATCTAACCTTAATTGGCTAGGTTGTTCAACTATTTATTTGTCTTTACATTCCGCGTTTTTATTGCAGGGGTTACGCATTAGAAAAGCCTGTGTGCAAGAGCATATTCACCACCTGCTTGACCCCGGCTGAGGGGTCAGACCTAGAGATAGGGTTGTCCGACCCCTCGGCCGGGGTCGCAAGGGTGTGTGGTACCTCTTTATACACAGGTCTTCGGCACTGCGTGCCTTGACCTGTGCCTATTTAGCACGGACCTCTGCCGAGGTCCTTACTCATAGATACCTCGCTAAAAACCATACGGCGTAAACTTCCTAATGCGTAACCCCTGAGTACAAGACCCCAATGGCTGTCTGGTTGGAAAATAATAAGTAAATTGCACTAGTAATTTGAATCTACGCCCCTGTTTTCACGACTTGTCCACTTTGTCGGATTGTGTCTTTTTTGTATATTTGAGGTTGGGTTAATAAATATTTGGTTAAGATATGGTTTGGGTTCAGAAGGTCTTTTGTGGCTTGTTATTTATATTTGTATTGGGGTATGCTGTTCGTATCGTGTCTAGTATAACTCTTATTTATCGGCATTTGAAAAAAGCAAGTGTCAAGGAATGGCACAAGGTTATTAAAGGGGTTTGGAAAAAGAGGAAAGCTGAAGATAAGTTTGATGTTTTCGTTGCGGCAGAAGTCGGTTTAGCTGGTGTTTTTCCTCAACTTGTTAAAAGTTACATTCTATTTCAAGGTGGAGATATTGATTTTAGAATGTACTTTGAACACTCAAGTGCAAATGTTGAGTATTTGACTTTAACCATAGCGATACTAATAGCAATTGTCTATTTTTTTTATTTGTGGCAAAATAATAAAAAAAATCCGAAAGAATGGTCTGAACTGATAAGTTCAATGAGGTTAATAAATGAAGAATTTAATTTCATCCCTACTCAGAAATGGTTTGAGGACCAAAATGCCAAACAGATCAAAAACCTAGGTAAGCGTTATTCGGAAGAAAGAAATTTTCCATTTGAAGATATGGATTTTGCTTTGGCATCATTACACATTATTGATAAGTTTAAGCCATTACTTATAAAGGATATAAAAGGGTATAAAAACACATTGAGTTCGTTTTTTACAAAGGTAGAAAACGAACCAATATATTTTGAAATTTCAACTATCTGTGGAAAACTTGTTGAGCAGATGCAGAGTTTAAGTGGAACTGCATCTTCGTATTTGGAATTATTAGATTCGTTAAATGTATTCCTTTCTAAATTCGATTCTTTGTATTATAATTATGAAAATAATAATATTAGAGAATTTCAAAATAGTGGATATTCTGTTCGTTATGAAGGGTATGCTTTGCAGAAGTTACTATCTAATAGTTGGATTAAGTTCAAAAATCATCATACAATTATAATAACAGGTGTAGCTGGCATTGGAAAGTCACATTTAATTGGAGATATGGTTACTCAACGCAAACATAATCATGAACCCTCTATACTACTTTTGGGGCAACATTTTACTCTGTCATCTGATCCCCTTTCTCAAATCCGTGACTTATTGGATATCAAATGCAGAAAGGAAAAGTTATTGTCTCAACTTAATAATTACGGCAGGAAAATTGGAGAACCTGTTGTAATATTTATAGATGCGATTAATGAAGGTGCTGGTGATCATCTATGGAGAAATTTTCTGTTGAACTTTCTACAAGAGATAAAGTCATATGAGTATTTGCGCCTTGTTATAAGTTTTCGAATATCAGATCGTAAAAATTGGTTTTATGATATAGCTCATAATTCGTCATATCCAGTATATCATCATGAGGGGTTCAAAGGGAATGAGCATGAAGCTTGTGAATATATGTTTTCATCCTTTGGAATAGATCAACCGACTTGGCCCATATATGGAGAGGAATTCTCAAATCCTCTTTTCCTTGTCAAGTATTGTCGCAATCATGAAAGGAGTCATCGTCCATTGGTTTTCACAAATTTCTGGATAACTATTTTAGAGTATTGTGTCGATACCAACCATGAGATCGCAATACAATTTGATTATGATGATGCCCAAAATCTTGTAACTAAAGCTCTGCGTTCGGTGGCAGAGCTAATGGTTACAGCCGGTAGTCGTTGGAATCTCAAATTCCAAGTCGTTATGGAGCGGTTGGCTCAAGATGCTCAATATACTAAAACTCCTAACGAATTCTTTGAATTACTGATTGATGAGGGGTTATTAAGAAAAGATTCCTATAATGGTATTACGTATGTGAACTTTGGTTTTGAAAGAATAGGTGACTATTTTATTGCAGAGTACCTTATCTCCAAAGTTCCTACATCAGAATGGTTGAATTATCATTGGGGAAATCTTTCCGAACCCTTAGCCATTCTTATTCCGATGACTAAAGATACTGAGTTAATTGAACTTGTTGAAAAAAAAGACCAAGAAGAAGCGTTTCAAGCATTTATTGAAAGTTCTGTGTGGAGAGATGACTTTACTAAGAAAGGTCATGAGCTAATACAAAGGATCAAGGATGCAAAAGAATATAGTTTCCTGTTTGAAATTATTTTATCCCTTCCATATAGAACAGACAAAAATTCAAATGGATTTGCTCTATATGATATTTTGTGGGATTTAAGCATGGTCGAAAGAGATGCCATCTGGACTGTTTTTATTTCAGATAGATGGTATGGTCGTAAACTCATGAATCTGGCTCGATGGGGGGGGGGAGGCTTCGAATAGCACTCTTAAATCAATAGATAATCAGATTGTTAAAGCATGCTTGGAGACTCTAATTTGGGGTTTAGCCACTACTTGGAGAGAACTGAGAGATTATATCTCTCATGCTATTGTGAATATTTTAACTCAGCATACAAACCTTCTCTTACCATTGCTTGTGAAATATAGCTTTGTTAACGACCCCTATATTCAAGAGCGTCTTTGGTGTACTATTTATGGAACATTACTCCTTGTTCAAGATAAGGAAAATAGTTGTAATATAGCAGAGTGGGTGTACAATAATGTGTTCATTAAGAAATTGGTTCCTGAACATATTTTGGTTCGTGACTATGCTTGTAATATTGTAGAGCTTGGTATTAGTAATGGTTTAGATATTGCTGTCGATAAGAAACTAATACAAGTGCCATTTACAGATGGCTCTTTGCCAGTAATTCCTTCAAATGATGAGATAACTGCGAAGTATGAAAGAGATTGGAAAACAATTCCAGAAAATGAACAAGACGTATATAGGGTTCAGCATTTAATTTTGTCATCTATGGCTCCAAACGGTGGAGTTAGGATGTATGGAGATTTCGGAAGGTATGTATTTCAAGCTAATTTAGACGCATTTGGAGAGAATGTTGAAATGTTGTCGAATTGGGCCATAGATATGATATTTGAAGAATATGGATATGATCCTAATATCTTTGTTCATTTCGATAAAAACAAGAGTAGTTTAGACCGATTTCATAGCAAAATTGAACGTATAGGAAAGAAATATCAATGGATAGCTCTGCATCGTATCATGGCTCGAATGATGGATAGACATCTTGAAAAAGATTGGAGTAATGAATGGTCTGATCCCATACGAAGTGCGAGAACTATTGATCCTACGATTTATCCTGGGCGCAAACCATTACATCACCAGAGCATTTATAAGTTGCCTGATTTTGACATATCAACGCCCAAGAGTGATACTAAGTGGTTGAAAGCATGGAAGAATATGCCAAAAATTAAGGATTATGTTCTTATGACTGACGAATATGGAATTGAATGGGTTAATTTGTTCTCGTACAGCAAGCTTTTGCTGGAGCCAGATGATGATAAATCTCCTATAAGAGATTTATGGACTTTTGTACAAGCATATATTGTCAATAAAGAAGATTTGAGCACAGTATGCGATAACTTATACCGTGTGGGAATCGAAGGGCGTTCCTTCCATGAGAACTCTGATATTTATAATGTATTTATTCGGGAATTTTATTGGTCTTCAATTTATTCTCAAGCTGTTGTTGATGAATATTACAAAAAGGTGCCATTTTCCGTAGGACATAAGAATTTTGATAATATTACTATTGAGCCAGCTTATTTACAATATGCCCTTTCATCAGTTGCTGATGCTTCTTCAAATGATTCGTTGAGTATTCTTATGCCTAATGAGTGGCTATTTAATGGATTACAACTAAGATTCTCTAATGATGCTGGAGTATGGGTGAATGATAAAAATGAGATTATAGTAGTGGATAACTATAAATACTCAGGTGGTCATAGCGCGCTATTAGTTAAAAAAGAATATCTTCTTAACTATCTCAATACTAATAGAAAGACTATGTTTTGGCCTATCCTAACTGAGCGGATGATTCGTTATCCAAAGCTATTAGGTGCCAATCATGCTCAGAATGGTGGTTATGCATATTTGGATGAGAATGGTTTTATACATCAAAAAATCAGACTCTATGAGCCCTCAAGTCTTAAAAAGCAGTATTTGAAAATAAAGAATCTAATTAGTGAAAGATATTCTGCTATGCTACTTTTTCTTCATCAACGTCATCTTATTTGGTTGCCAAATAAGGTTAAGAAGAAATTGTACTCTCCTGAGATTGGATTTGATATCTTTGAATGGTTGAAAGGGAGAAAGGAGATAATAAAATAAGTGAAGACGAGAGTTCAATAGAATGAGGGGAAATAGAGGGTTTCAAGAATCAATGGCGCTCGACTTCTTTGATTTAGTTGCTGTTAGACCTTCTCTTGTTCAACTGAGAGTCCTTGTTGACGGTGGAGTAGTTCGATTTGTCGTAGTGTAGCTGCTTCATGATTGATTACTCACTCTCATTGCTGTGTGGTTCGTGTCTTTTGGTTTCTATTTCAAAGTGCAAGAATTGTACTTTGAAATAGAAAGTTTTGTACTGCTTTATTAGATGGAATCTAACCCAAGTTTGACCCCTAGAGTATATTTTGGGGTGGTTTTTGGGAGTTTTGAGGAGTGAAATGCTGATTTCATCGGGGTAGTTGTTTTTGAAATCGAAATGTAGTACACAGCGGTGGATTTTTTTATCCTTACCTTTGTGGCACTATGCATTTTATTTCGCAGACAAGATATAATCCAGATTCTGGCAAGGACGAAAAGTCTACCGAATCAAAGAGTCTTTTCGGGATAAGTTGGGGAGAGTGCGTTCACGTATTCTACTCAACGTAGGATTTTGGTCTGATCTGACGCCTGAAGAAGTTCGTGACGTTGGGAGAGGGCTTACTTTCCTTCAGGAGCATAGGGATGAGGTGGCTCTGTTTGATGATCTGTTTAATGAGTATAGTGAGCAGACTCGTCTTCACATCAGTAAGTTTTGGAGTGAAATGGTAGAGAGCGGAGCCATTGACATTTCCCGTCAGGTGATCAAAGAGTCGGAGGCGAAAGCCCGTAAGATGCTTGAATCAGAGAGCGTTAAGCACACCGATGCCAGGGAGCTTGGAGCAGAATGGATGACCCTACAATCTATCCGACAACTTCGGATTGAGGCGTTTCTAAAGGAACAAGGCTGGTCCGACCGACGAATAAAAGCTGCCATTTCTATGTTGATGGTCCGCACTGTATATTGCTCCTCGGAGTTTAAGAGCCGTGCGATCCTTAGGGAGAACTCCGCCACCTGTGAATTGGTCTACGGAGAGGGGGAAGAGTCGCTTGGGTATAGAGCGATGTATAATGTTGCCCCTGAGCTATATGCTATCAAGAGCGAGTTGGAGCAGCACCTTTGCCGAGTGACAGACAACCTATTCAATCAAGAGAATAGGATCCTACTTTTTGATCTCACCAACTTCTATTTTGAGGGAAGTAAACGGAGTAGTCAAAAAGCTAAGTTTGGACGAAGTAAGGAGAGAAAGAGCGATTTGAGCTGGAGCTGACGAAAGCTAAGCAAAGTCTCTCACGAAAAGGCGGCACCAAGACCTATGAAAAGGTGATTGAACGCATCGGGCGAGCCATGCAGAAATACCCCTCCATTGCCAAATTCTACGACATTAAATACACGAGAAGCACAGCCAATCCAAAGCTAATGTCAGACCTCTCTTGGAGTATGCATGGAGAGGAACAGGCAATAGTAGAGTATGGAGCCTACTGTCTTCGGACGAATGTCAGCACTCTAGATGAGAAAAGTATCCTTCGGACTCCTCGCCTACTGGGTGGTCAATAACATACGTGTACAACTGAAAGAAAAAGGAATCAGACATTATTGGAAAGAGATCGTCCGAATAATGTCCACCCAAAAAGCAGTTACGACAGAAGCCACCAACATGCTAGGGGAAAAGATGACCCTCCGAATTTGTAGCGACCCACCACCTAACGCCAGAAAGATCTACCAAGCCCTAAACTATAAAACCCACCCATTTAGAAAAATCAAAATTTGTAGTACACAGTAACTCTTGAAAAAAAGACAACCACACCAATATCAATTACTTACACTCCAATAGGGGTCAAACTTGGGTCAAATAGAGTGCCTTAGTGATAGTTTGTGATGGTTGGTAATCGGGGATTACTTGCCGATGCAGAAGTTAGCGAAGATGGAGGAGAGGAGGGTGTCGGTGGTGACTTCGCCGATGACGGCACTGAGGGAGGTGGTGGCGGCACGTAGGTCTTGGGCAATCAGTTCGCCTGAGAGGTGTGCTTGGATGCCCTCTTCTACTGAGAGGAGGTGTTGAGTTGCCTCCTTGAGTGCTGTGGCTTGTCGTAGGTTGATAGCCATCAGTTGGTTGTCAGCCACTACTAGATCGGAGAAGTGGTGGTGAAGTAGTCCTTTTACCTGTTCTATGCCTTCGGTCTCCATGGCACAAATGGGTAGGGTGGTGTTGATCTCTTGCTCTGCTAGCCATCCTTTCAAGGCCTCAATCCGCTCCTTTGGGGCAATATCTATCTTATTGATGATGCCTACGATTTGCTGTTTAGAGGTGTTGGGTGCGATCCTATCTAATACACTTTGCCATTCTACAGCCGTCTCAGTCGGATCGATTACCCAAAGAATAAGCTCCGTATTGGCGACCTTTTCAAGCGTCCTCTCAATCCCAATTTGCTCTATTGCGTCGGTCGTCTCTCGTAGTCCCGCCGTATCAACTAGCCGGAATTGTTGCCCTTTAATATATAGGGTGTCCTCAATTGTATCTCTTGTGGTGCCGTGAATGTTTGAGACAATGGCACGCTCTTCATTAAGTAGCCCATTAAGAAGGGTCGACTTGCCTGCATTGGTAGCCCCAACGATAGCAATGGGAATACCATTTTTAATCACCTCACTAGTAGCGTAGCTTTCGGCTAGCGACGAGATACTTTTTCGGATCTCTTGGCACTGGTTCAGCAGTTCATCTCTTGGTACAAACTCCACTTCCTCCTCCGAAAAGTCCAACTCCAATTCAATAAGGGAGGCTAAACGGATGAGTGGTTCCCTTAGCTCTTCAATCTTTTTGCGAAAAAGACCCCGCATCTGAGTGATTGATAGTCGAAGAGCTGCTCTATTCGTGCTAGCAATCACATCTGCTACAGCTTCGGCTTGAGAAAGGTCTAGCTTGCCATTGGACAGCGCCCGACGGGTAAATTCGCCTGGCTCCGCCATCCTCGCTCCCGCTTGAATCAATAGATCCAAGAGTAATTGGGAGATCAGAGGGTTGCCATGATACGTTATCTCCACTTGATCTTCGCCTGTATACGAATGTGGAGCCCTCATTACTAGGATGATACAGTCATCTATCCTACTTCCATCCTTGGGATCGTATAACCAACCGTACTGAGTAGAGTAGGGAGCTGCGGTGAGTAGTGAAGTATCTTTTTTCGTAGGCCTAAACAGGCTATTGACTATCTCAATTGCCTTTGTCCCTGATACCTTAATGGTACTCTGTGCTCCCATGCCGTGTGGTGTGGCTACTGCACAGATTGTATCCTCGAAGTTATTGTGCTCCATTGGCTTCTACATATAGCATAAAGAATCCATCCATGGCGTCCACCTTTCCTCTCGCGAGGTACCCCAAAACGCCAGGATGAATTCAAAAATGTCTCTTATCTGTCCGCTATCGCGGTCCCCTCCTCAAAAGTTAGAAGGGCGGTAGAATCACTTCTTATTGCGATTGCCGTAGCGGCTACGGAACTTATCTACACGTCCAGCAGTATCCACTAGAGTAGCTACACCAGTATAGAATGGGTGTGAGCTACTTGATACCTCAACTTTAATTAGTGGATAAGTCACACCGTCAATCTCAATTTCCTCACGTGCATTAGCACATGAGCGAGTGATGAATGTCTCGTCATTTGACATATCCTTAAATACTACCTTACGATAGTTCTCAGGATGAATACCCTTCTTCATTATTATCTTATGCTTTAATTAGTTTCTGACTAATATTCTCTATTGGATTGCAAAGGTACATATAATACCATACATTTCCAAATATTTTACGCTTGTACTTCGCTTTTTATCGTTGTATGAGTATTTCTTGGAGCAGTGGAATAAGACTCTCTCTTATTCTGGTCGGGTTATTTCGGTGCTCTCCAGGTACTGAGAAAGCGTGTGAGGAATCGAATAGCTGGTCAAAGAGCCAACGGTAGGAAAAAAGCTCATCATTTTCAGCAAATAGAGCCCATGTTTTATCTACTTCAAAAGGAGAGGGTGCCAAAGCCTCTTCCAGATGAATGTATTTATCTATCTCGGTTTGAGTGGCATTACCGAATTCTGGCAAATATAATAGCTCCGAGGGTTTCATACAGGGGTTGATAACTATTCTTGGGCATCCCTTAATCCGTAGAGCGGTAAATCCTCCCATGCTGGATCCGATGACCAAATCAATTCCCTCATTGTCCACTACCGTTTGTGCTTGCTGAATGTTGGCGAGCATATTTTCGAAGGAACTCAACTCATTGCTAAAGGCTGGAGCAAAAAGGGTAGCCCCCTCTCCTAGTTGTCTTTGAAGTTCGGTTGCTGTGGCACCAAAAGCCCCACCACTGTAGCCATGGATAAAGAGTATTCTCGGCTTTCTCATTTTCTTATATTGAGCACTTAAGTAACGGTACTCCTCCTCGTATTGCTGATGCTTCGTGAGATCTTTTTCGGTAGGGTTAGGAATTCGAGAAATATCTAAATTGTGCTCCAAGTCGTGGAGTTTCACTGCCGTTGCCACTGGGTGCTCTCCGATTGCTTTGATATAGGCTTCTCTGGTGCCATACCGATGGCTGTTGAGTAGCTTAAGTACCATCTTAAGCGTCTCCCGTGCTTCAGAAGGCAGTTTCTCGCCTGCAATCTCCTCAAGTCTCTGAAGAACCTCAGCAGTAGAGTGGGGCGTATCTTCACTCGCATCATGGAGGTACCCAGCTATCACCTCCACCCAAGTCTCCCCCTTGCTAGCTACCGTCTGAAGGTGCCCTTCAAAATAATCCTTCCCAGCCTTATCGCACTGACCCTTGTGGAGTTGCTCTGCTAAGCGTCTGGCACTCTGGATAAATAATGAGTAGTTAATCATATAAACTCTCTTTGGACCTAATAATACCAATGGCAAATATACCGAAAAGAACGCTTAACCGCTCTGCTGTTGCCTTGATAAAGTTATAAGACAAAGGTGGTAGAGAAGCCCTATTCCTCTGCCACCTTTGTTTTTTAATAAAGATGGGCAGTTACTCTCTCATCATCTTATCAATGTCTATCACCTCATGGTGCTTCTTCTTCCGAGCGTGGAACGCCTTGTAAAGGGCAGGTACTACGATGAGGGTGAGAAGGGTCGAGAGGGCCATTCCTCCGATGATTACCCAGGCCATGCCCGTTCGTAGCTCGGCCCCTGCTCCAGTAGCTAGTGCTACGGGGAGCATTCCGATAATGGTGGATAGTGCCGTCATAAGAATTGGGCGGGTGCGAAGCTTCACAGCACGTATCACTGCCACATCTACTGCTAGCCCTTCTGCCATTGCTTCATTGGCGAAGTCAACTAATAGAATTGCATTTTTGGCTACCAATCCTATCAGCATTACCATTCCGAGCATCGCATAGATACTCATAGCTGTATTGCTGAGTGCTAGAGCGAGTAAAGCACCTACTATAGATAGAGGAATGGAGATCATCACCACGAGTGGGTCGGTCCAATTATTGTAGAGGAGTACAAGTGACAGGTAGATCAGCAAGAGTGAAAGCAGGATGGCGGTTTGGAGCACACTCATGGAGTCCGACATCTTCTTCATATCCCCCGTAGCTTGTACCTCGACCCCTTGAGGCATCTTCGCCTGCTCCAGTGCCTTCATAAATTGCTTTGCGATGGCCCCAGGCGATACCCCGTATGCCTGAGCACGTAGTGTGACAGAGCTATTGCGATTGAAGCGCTCCAGACGGCTGGGTCCAATGCCGAGGTGTATATCGGCAAACTGTGCTAACCGGATCTGGTCGCCACGACCATTGGTCAGCATCAGATTGGAGACATCGTCAATAGACTGGCGGGATGCTTTATCAGAGCGAATGTTGATAGCATACTCCTGCTCCCCTTGGGTATATCTCAATTGGTCATTGCCTTGGAAATACATTTGCATCATCATACCTACGTTGTCGAGGGTGAGTCCGAGGTCGGCCATCTTGTCCCTTTGTACCTTTACCACCACTTCAGGTGTGGCGTTTTCTACCGAAAGGGTGGGCTGTACTACACCTGGGATGCCCCTCATTATATCAAGGGCTTTATCGGCATAGGTATCTACCGAATCCTTGTCGGACCCTGAGATAATGTACTCCACCGATGCCTTGGAGACGGTGCCAGTCATACTCACGCTATAGATATTGACTCGGGCGTCCACTAAGTGGTCAGATAGCGGTTTTCGGATCCGCTGGATATAGGCTTCGGTTCCCTCTTTCTGCTTTTTGAGTTTTACATTGAGCTCAGCCAAATAGGGAGTCCCTTTATTACTCTGTGAGTTGTCGCTGGTTTGCCCTACCATAGTCACCACTTTCTCCACTTCAGGGCGTTTCATAAACCAGATTTCCGCCTTCCGAACCAATCGGTTGGACTCCTCCATGGAGATATCTTTGGGCATCTCTAGTTGCACAATGCACTCACCTCGGTCCATATAGGGCTGGAACTCAAAGTTCACAAAGCCCAATGGGAAGAGTAGTAGCACGGAGCCCATTACACAGAGTACAATCACTAAGAGGGTCCACCTATGCGAGAGCCCCCACTGGGCGATAGAGGAAATGTGAGTAGCAAACTTGTCGATCCCATTTTCAAAACCATTGAGTATCCGTCCGAATGGTTGCTCTTTATCCAGTTGCTTAATATTGCCAAAGCGAGAAGTAAGCAAAGGAACTAATGTAAGAGCGGCTAATAGGCTGAGGAGGATCGCAATAACGATGACCCCACAGAACTGCCGTAGAATATCGGAAACCAGTGTGTTTGTGAAGATGATAGGGAGAAAGACCGCCACCAGTACTAGGGTGACTGAAATAACGGTTAGCCCAATCTCGTTCATCGCATCAAAGGTGGCCTTGAAGCGATTTTTGCCCATCTCCATGTGTCGGTAGACGTTTTCAATCACCACAATAGCATCATCCACCAATACGCCGATCACGAGGGAGAGGGCTAGGAGCGACATCATATTGAGGGTAAAGCCAAATAGCTTCATTCCGATGAAGGAAGAGATGAGGGATACCGGCACTACCACCATCACGATGAGTGCATTCCGTACGTTGTGTAGGAAGAATAGAATCACAAGGGAAACCAGAAGCACTGCCAAAAGGAGGTCGGTGAGTACCGACTTGATGGCATTGCTGGTGAAGGTGGTGGTATCCTGTGCGACCTCTATTTGGAGTCCTTCGGTAGCATACTGGCTTTGAAGCCACTCTATCTGCTTATTGACCGCTTTACTTACTTCAATGGCATTGGCGTCGGACTGCTTTAGGATATTAATCAGAATAGCTTCTTGTCCGTTGACACGACCAATTTTTACAGGGTCTTTAGTGCCATCTGATACCTCTGCCACATCCTCCAAGCGAATCATGGCTCCATTGGCGGAGCGAATCACTATCTTACGTAGTTCATCAACCGAAGTGATCTTGCCCGATAGCCGAACTGCCATCTGAGTGGAGGGGCTCTGTAGATATCCAGTAGGGAAGTCTAGGTTGGCAGCTCGTATGGCACCTTGGACCATCATTGGGCTGATGCCGAGGTCGTGCATACGGTCTTGATTGAGATTGACCTGAATCTCGCGCAGTACACCACCCACGAGGTCTACATTGGCCACTCCTCGGATATGAGAAAGGTCGGGGCGTACTCGTTTGTCCACCAAGTCGAATAACTCTGTAGAGCCTATGTTGGCTCGTGCGGAGAGGATGAGGATCGGTTTTTCATCTACGGAGACTTTGGAGATTCGTGGAGAGAGGATATCACGTGGAAGCTCTGCCCGCTTGGCATTGAGACGATTTTGGGCTTCGGTCATTGCTTTATCAATGTCGGTGCCAAACTCAAAGGAGACCATAATCATCGACATTCCTTCAAAGGAGTAAGACTGTATATGATCAATGCCCTCCATATTGGAGAGTGCCTCCTCGGATTTTTGAGTGAGGGAAAGCTCAACCTCGCTCGGAGAAGCCCCAGGGTATACGATCTGAACCGTGAGGATAGGTGGGGTGAACTTAGGCATCAGCTCTGCACTCAGGCTTTTGAAGCTCAGATATCCCAAAACGGCCAATAATATAAAAAGAACCGTAACGTATATGGGGCGTTTGATGGAAGTTTCAACTATTTTCATCGCCTTATTCGTTTAATTATTCTTTGATGCTTTTGACTGGGGCGCCATCAGAGATGTTGATCAGTCCAGCTACTACTAGGCTATCGCCTTTTTGAAGCCCATCAAGGACCTCAATGTGATCTCCTACCGTGTTGCCGGCGGTGATGGCCTTTTGTAATGCCATACCGTTGCGTACAATGTAGACTTTTGCATCATTGATACTTCCGATGATGGCTTTACGAGGGATGAGTATGCCAGTTTGCTCCGATGCTCCTGCAAATGAGATGGATACGTACATGCCTGGGTGTAACCCTTCGGAGGTCTCTTTATCAAGTATCACATCTACGGGAAACGAAAGGGCTTGGTTGGCTTTGTCGCCGATCATGGAGATGTGCCCAGTGATCTCTCGGGTGGGGAAGAGTTCGCTCGTGAGGCGTACGCTCTGGCCTTTGGTGAGCTGAAGACGCTGTCGCTCGGTGACGTAACAAGAGACTTTGAGCTGGGAGTCGTCAACGATCTCAAAGAGCTTGGCACCTGGATTGAGGAAGCTCCCTACCTCTACGTAACTTTTGTAGACTTGGCCTGAGGTGGGGGCCACGACCGAAGCATCGGAATGGCGGCGACGAGCAGCAGTGTAACGCCCTTCGGCAGCGACCATCTGGGTATGCATAGCGGCTAGTTGCTGGTCGGAAACCCCTCCTTGTGCGTGTGCATTTTTGAAGCGTTGGTAGTCTCGCTGAGCTGCCTCAAAGGCTACCTTAGCCGACTCTGCATCGGCACCGAGGGTTTCGGCATCGATCTGCAGGAGCAATTGCCCCTTTGAAACTCTATCGCCTTCTTTTGCTCGAAGGGCAATGACTCGCCCACCTATCGCTGAAGTAAGGGTTTGGTCGTGAATACCACGCACTAGTCCGTTGGCGGTGAAGTCTAGGGAGTAGGGGCGTTCGTTGACGATTTCTGTGCGAACTGCCACGGCTGTTTGGTCGAGTAGGATACCCTCTGTCTTGGCTGCAGTACTTCTTTTATTGCCAATCAGGGTGAGCACGATGATCCCGATAACTACTATGATGACTATCGGGAGGAGAACTTTCTTTTTCATAAGAATATATATCGTTTAATGGTTGTTGGTGATCATTTCCATGACTTCGCCATTGACTTTCTTGAGGTCTATATAGGCTTGCATATAGTCTCCTAAGGCGCTAGCATAGGAGAGCTGTGCCTGTATGAGCGATTGGGTGGCATTGAGCACATCGGAGAGGGAGGCGAGGCCGGAGTCGAAGTTTTTCTGTGCCAGGTGGAATACCTCTTCGGCTAGGGCTTGGTTGTCTTTTTGTAGGGCGATGGTACTCTTGGTGTCTTGTAGCTTGAGGAGGGCATTTTGGCGTGCCATCTGTAGCGATTGCCCTAGCATCCGTAGATCCTCCTGTGCTTTGAGGAGGTCTATGTGGCTCTCCTTTACCTTGGCACTTCTCGAGAGTCCGCTGAAGATGGGGATTTTGAGATTGAGCCCCACCATAGCGGTGGGATAGCTATAGCTGTTACTACTCTTGAAGAGTTGGTCGCTCATCCTATTATATTGTAGGTTGAATATCAGGGTGAGAGTAGGAAGATACTCGTACTTCTTGGCTCTATTTTGTAGCTGGGCCATCTTTTCGCGTGCTAGTAATTGTCGGTAGGCGACTTGCTGCATGAGGTTGAAGGGCCTGAAGGTATCGGCTTGGCTCTGACTGTCTACTAGTGAGAAGTCCATTGGCGGTAGCGAAATGGGTTGGTCGATATTCCATCCCATTTGTAACTTGAGTAGGTTTTTCTGTACCTCAAGGCCGCTTTCAATAGCCGCTCTTTGCGTCTTTAGGTTGGTGAGATTGACCCGTACTCGATCTACGTCGATACGCTTGACGAGGCCGTTGGCGTAGTTGACCTCCATCATTTTCAGCATCTTCTCTACAAGGTCTACACTTCTCCCCATCTGCTGCACGGCATAGTCTGTTACCTGAATGCCGTAGAATAGAGTGGCGGTTTTGGCCACCACCTCTTCCTCTGTAGCTTTGGCACCAAGTGTAGCCATCTCCTGGGATACCTTAGCGATGTTGAGGGTGTTGAAGAGTGGCATATTGAGTATCTGTTGGCTAAGGGCTACCCCTGCATTAGCCGTGTACTTTGTGCCCATCTCCACGGTCATGTATTGCGATGCATTGGGGTCGCGCATCTTCTCTGGGAGCATATTATTCATGAAGTTGGGCATCACAAACTTTGCCTTCTTTAGGTTGTCATTGACGCCAGCAGAACCATTGATTTGAGGAAGAAGTGCTCCGAGCACCTCCTGACGAGCCAGCTTTGCCTTTTGCTGCTCGTAAGCAGACTTCTGGATGTCGCTATTGTGCTGCAGCGCATATTCCAGGCAGTCGGATAGCGTGTAGACCTCTTGGGCAGTGGCCTGCACGGGCATGACCATCAGAAGTAGGGCGGTGTACACAATCCACTTTCTCATCTTGCCAATTGAGGCGAAGGTGTCTGTGAATCGACCACCATCAGCATAAATGTTTTTGGATAGATACATGGTTGTGTGTTATTATTGTGTTGGTTGTTAGTTTTTATTCTTTGAGGAGCGCCCTCAGATAATACTTTATAATGTTGGCAAAGTATTCTTCCGAATAGGGGAGGCGACTACTGGTGACGGAGTGGATGTAAAATCCAAATATGGAGTAGGCCATATACTCACAGACGAAAGAAATGTCGATATCTGGGCGATAAACCCCTTCCTGGATCCCTTGCTGGAGGTTATTGGCCATTTTCTCCCGGAATAAATTGGAGCCCATAATGTGTCCGAGCATCGCTTGATTGGGGTTGCTCTGCATGAGGTCGGAGAAAAATATCGGATTGAGCTCGGTAAATAGGTTGTCGAGCTGATTAAAACAGCGTATGACGCTCTCTTCGGCACTTATATTGGGATTATCTAGATCTTTCAATGCGGTCTTGAAGTCTTCAGAGATCGCCTGGACGCACTCTTTAAGTAGTTCATCTTTAGAGCTGAAGTTATTGTACAGGGTTTTCTTGGTGATGCCCATCTTCGTCGCCATCTCATCTAGGGAAAGTCTGAAGCCTTCTTGCTTTAGGATCTCTATTGCCTTTCCGATATATTGTTTTTTGCGGTCAGTACTCATATAGTTGGTTGTTTTTAGTATGATTCGTTGTATCTTGGGACAAATATACACTTTTTCTACTATAATAGTGTAATTAGTGCATATTTATTTCTTTCTTGGCTCTAATATTTTTGTAATAGGCATATAATCAATTGGTTATAGGAGTGTTAAAATTAGGCTTTTGTTGGGTTTGCGAAGAAAAAGACGGATATTATTGTTTTTCGCCATATTATTGCCGAAAAATGGTGCGGATAGGGATTATTTGGAGAATGTTGCACGAAGTGCCATTCTCGCACA
>NZ_HF988899.1:0-3759 GCF_000435035.1 Porphyromonas sp. CAG:1061
TTTGTTGTTTTTCGGGAAACGAAGCGAAAAAATAAGTACATTTTACCGTTCAAAGAGGTATTCTGCCTTACACTCTTTTTGGGATACTACCTTTATATGCCAAAAGCAAATATTACAAGCGTATTAAAAAAAGAATGGATAACAAAATTAAATGTAGTTTATCCAAAGATTAAGTTTGAAATAATAGCTTTGGAAGACTTTATTAAATGAAATATTATGAAGAAGTTGAAAATAGGAAGGAATAGCTTTATATATATCCGCAAGACGTCTGGAACTATTAGCTATCGGAAATGGGTAGAGTATATTGAACAGAATCGTGAGTATTTTATTTGGTACGAAAATACGACTAAAGGACAAACGATTCAGAAAAAAGTTGATGAGTTTTCAGAAGATATTCGACCAGCAATTCTATATATGCTTAATAAGTCGAATGTGTATTGTACCAACAAGCTATCTAAAAACTATTGGGATTGCGTTGTTACATACATAAATAGTGGAGAACTTTCTGTTTCTTTAGAAAAAAGAATTAGTAAGAAAATCGCAGCAAAATTATTAGAAATGGCTGAATATTTAGATGCAAAAATTGTCATTGATGAGAAATATCTATTCGAAAGTGTTGATCAACTAACATGGTAGTCGTTAATCTACACTGAAGACTGGTGATGACACTGCTATTAATGAAGTAAAGAAAAATTATTGGACAATATTTTAAAGTTGACAGAGGCCTATCACTTTTATACAATATAAAGAATAAATAAAAATGCAATATGCTAAAAGTTGGAGAGCGTAAACATTATGGAGTCCACGGATTTCCAAATATGAGTTGTAACTCTTAAAACAAATATAATTAAGGCAGAATACTTAAATATGTATGGTGAAGTTCAGAATGAATGAGAGACCTGATATGAGAGATAATTTCTATAAAATAGTATCTTGCCGAAAGTAAGTGTTTAATCTAAGTAAATAAGCGACGAGACAGTTATACAGAGTATTTGGTACAATATTGAATAAAAATAGATGAGCTGGAATAGACATACAAAACTATTTAGCTTGTGCGTAATGCATAAGCTACTCTTTGCGTGTATTATTCTGAATACCATCGTTGGTCTCAACTGTCAAGTAGCTGTTGCACAGGTACGTTATCCTGTTCATGGGACGGTGCAAGTGCTTCCTCCCTATGGGCTGTATTTGTCTGACTATTATGGTGGTAGCCAGGATCGCCTTGTCGTGACACTTCTCAATCGAGACTTGGAGCAGCCGTTGTTGCAGGCACGTCTGCGAGTGCGGGTGAAAAACGGGATGAACTTCAGCCTTGAGTCTCGTGATGAGATCGTCTATCCTATCCTTGAGCTCTCCCCCAATGTTCCTCTCCGCTTCACTTCTATAGATATAGCCCCATATCTACAACCTGACCACATCCGTCTGAGTGGTCGATTAGACAACGGCCGTCTACCGGTGGGTATGACAGAGTTCTCCGTACAGGTTGTAGAATACCATACCGGTCGCCCTCTCTCTGCATGGCATACCGGAAGAGCTTGGTTAGATATCAAAAATCCTCCTATCCTCAATTACCCTCGCCCCAATGAGGTTATTCCTTATCACGAGCCCTTTACTCAGGTACAGTTCCAATGGATGCCACGTCATCAGGGAGTATCGGGTACCGAATACGAATTTGTGCTAAAAGAGCTGCCCGATAATGGTATAGCTACTCAGTCTGCATTTGCCTATGGTATAGAGATCTACCGTACCAGACAGCGACAGACAGGCCTCTCCTATAGTGTCATGCAGCCACTGTCAATATAAATAGAATAAGTAATTCATAGAGATAATGTTAAAGAGCGAAAAGAAAAAATATGTTTTTAAGCAATTAGATCAGTTGCTCAAGCCACAAGGGTATCGTGCAACTAAGACGGGTGGGGCCCCCTACTATATGTTGGATAAAGATAATGCGAAATATAAGTTTTATCTTAACTTTAGTGATATGGGAGATTTATATTTCTCAAAATATTATATTGAATTAAAAGAAGTGACGAAAATACTAAAGCGAGTATTTGATTTAGACAATCCTTTGATCGATTTTAGACAAGCGAATATTCATCCAACCATTAATGACAAAAGCAAAAATCCATTTATCTACAAAATAATTGACAATTACCGTGAACTAAAGATATTTACCGATTGGGTAATAGACTATTTAGAAAACGATGGTAAGCAATTTATTGAGACATATTCCTATCTGCCAAATGTGCTAAAAAGAATGGATGAACTTGTTGCATTTGGAGAATATTGGACTGGAATACTTTGTGGTGGAGTTCCACATCTTTTTGAAGGGCTTATTATTTCAAAATTATGTAATGATCCAAAGATGGATGAGAAAATCGAATATGTGGATAAAATTTTTTCCACAAAAGATATCTCAGAATACCTACCAAATTACATTAAACTGAAGGAACAATTACCATCCATTCAACCCCTTTATAATGTTTGATAATAGGGGAAATCTATACTTTATAGGTCTATCTTTGTTGTTTTTCGGGAAACGAAGCGAAAAAAGTACATTCGCAATTCAAAGGAGCATTCAGCCTTACACTCTTTTGGGGATACTACCGTATAAAGTGGGTGTTTAATCATGTATCCGAAAAATTATACAGAAAAGGTGGTATTCATGAAAAACTATCCATAGCAATGGAAAATAAAAATATTGTTGGGCGATATGTTTTCGCGATAGATAAAAGCGATGGGACAAGTTATTTTGTTAAACTTTCAAATGATTTTTGATTATGAGAAATTTGGCGGATATTAATTTTAGTAGCAAAGAAAGAGAAAAACGTTTTTTGACTTACTATTCATTGACTAGTAGTGGAGTTGAAAGATTAAACCAGGACAATTTGATATTTGCTCTATATTCTTTTTTTGAAGAACATAGTCTAACTAAAGCCAAACAATATTTATATAATTGTGGTTTGTTAAGTGCATTTGATATTATTGAGTTTAACGACAGTCAGTTCGTGTATATGCGCTCTATAGGTTATGCCATGTTGAGCGATAATATTCCATTTCTAAAGGAGCGGTTCGCTCATCTTACCTTTACAGACTTCTATCTAGACGATAACACCAGAGAAAGAATAGACCGTACGATGGAGGATCATGTATTGGCAGGCGATGACGGTTGTGTATTTGTTCATACAGTTCAGCAGTTCATATTGGGCAATGAGGAATTGATACAAAGGAATATTGAGATAATGGAAAGAGTGTGGTTTGATGGTAAAAATCAGAACAACACAATGCAATATGATGTAAACTTCTTCAAGGCACTACTTAAAAAGGACAAGGAGAAATGTGAAGTGATTCTACAGGAAATGGTCAGTCCGAAGATTCATCAGAAACGAAATGACGATCCTCTCCTAAAAAAGTATATCTCAATGCCGGCGCTTGGATATGCCAAGCTCGCATGGATACTGGGTATGGAAGTGGAAATTAAGAGCAAGCTTATTCCGAAAGCTCTACTTCCAGTACAGCCATTAGAAAAATATGAAGTACCCTACGACTTCTTAGAAAGTATCGCTTTTTATGATTAGATAAGAAATTGTGTCTTCTCTGTCCTCTCCTGAAATAGTAGACACATAAACCATGCGAAATTATGGCAGAAAAGAATCGCAAGAGTAAAAAGAGAGAAGCTTATGATGATGCTTTTAAGGTCAAGGTGATACGAGAGTACCTAGACACCGGAGAGAACATTAGTAGCCTTGCTACAAGATT
>NZ_HF988900.1:0-1998 GCF_000435035.1 Porphyromonas sp. CAG:1061
TAGCTGAGTGGCACCCTGGCGGGTGCTTTTTTGTGTGGCTGCTTTTCCGTGAGAGGGAATAAGGACTGAACTGTATAACGCCTCGCAATTACGCTACATATCCTCCAAAGTAAGGCAAGTGGTTCCCACATCATACTTCGGGAGCACCTTATTTATTAGGTGTGCAACTTTCTTTTCCAGAAGCTCAGGCTTGAAATTTTTCCGCTGCCTTTTCACCTCCGCCACCAATGCCTTTCTCTTTTCTAACTTCAAAGCGACAATATCGATTTCATTTTGAGCATCTTTGGCGTCCCACCACGAGCCGATGGCTTTGTATTGATGCGATTCGGCCAGTTGCTTTGCAAAATACCTCTCAAGTACTAGCCCCGAGTAGGTGGGGTAGTCCTGGAGGATAATTTGTTGGAGCGCTGGAAAGTTGTTAATCTCTATTAGAGATCGGTGCCTATCAAAGTAATTGAACCAAAACCTCAGGAAGTTATCTTGAATATCGTATCGAACCGCCTGAGCACCCACCTTGGAAAGGATTGGTCGCTTTCGCTCAATGACTTGATACACCTCTATCAGTCGCTTCAGGTGCCCGCCGACGTTCTTATTCCCTAATGATGCTTCTATCTGTGATTGGGTATTGATGCCCCCAGAGATGGCGCTTAAAATGGAGAAGTAAGTACCATAGTCCTTGCCAAACTCCTCAATCAGGAGGTACTTCCCCTCCTCTATAAAAGGCGAATTCTCTCTCACCATGTAAGCAATCATCCCCTCAATCGATAAGTCTGTATTATCGCAAAGTAGCTCCACATACTTCGGGATGCCGCCAGAGAAGGTGAAAAGTGCAAGTAGGTCGTCGTTACTGTAGTTTGTACGGTGGTCGCCCATAATCTCCTTGAGTGTAGGGGTGTCAAAGGCCGAAAGCTTAATTACATTATCGGCTCGACCAAATAGTGGTTCCTCTTTGTCGTGAAATATCTTCTGCATCAAAGAATAAACCGACCCCGAAATGATGAGATTCATCTTGCTCCTTTTTCGGTATAGGTCCCACAGATACTGCATATCGCTAAAAAGTGCAGGGTTCACATTGTAAAACTCCTGAAACTCATCGATGATCAAGTGAAATGGCTTGGTTTCGGCCACCTCCAGCAGGTATTGAAATAGGGAGCGAAAGGAGGTGATCTCACTAGGGACGAAGATAGCTAGCTGCTCGCTGATAATAGATTGGTATTCAGTGCAGAGCAGAGCTTCATTTTTGCGGCCCACAAAAAGATAAACAGCTGGAATCTCCCCAGTGGTTGCCTTAAGGATCAAGCTAGTTTTACCAATCCTACGACGACCAGTCACTACAGTCATCCTTGAGTGGTCTTCAAATGAGAGCTTAGAAATTCTCCGCAGCTCTTCTAACTCACTATTTCTGTCATAAAATCTCATCGCTCGCTTATGTTATGGCGGTTACTGTAACGGTGGTTACAAAGGTAAGGATATCTCTTGATATACAAAAATCGCCTACCTATCCCATACATATTGTGGTGTCCGATGCTCCGAAAGTGAGGGTGTCAAGTGGTGTTATTATGGCCTTCGTAACCCATTGATAATCAGTGGTGCCAACATGACGAAAATTGAGTTGCAACTAAGCAATCGCTTAGTTGCATCTCGTCATTTGCTTAGTTGCAACTAAACTTTTCCTTTCTTATCTCTTGGACAATTAACCTCTAAAACATGAGATTGGAAGAGAAACTTTTGGCCTACTAGCCCAACGATTTATATGTGGTAAATGAAGCCTCAGAAATTGCTCTGTTACCACAGTAATTGGAAGTGTTTTTTCGGACAAGTCGGACGAGTCAGACAAGTCGGACAGATCAGACAGGATTGGGAAGCACCCTCGCGGGTGCTTTTTAGGAGGCTGTGCACGGAGTGGCATTCTCTTTATCTATTGGTTGTCCGACCTGTCTGACTCGTCTGACCTGTCCGACTTGTCCGACTTGTCCGATAAAGGTACCACCCCCCCCC
>NZ_HF988900.1:2037-5254 GCF_000435035.1 Porphyromonas sp. CAG:1061
CAAATCAGTCACAAAAAAAAGCGGACGCCTAGGGTTATCCCCTAAGCGTCCGCAATACTATTTCCTCAGTCGGATTAGTCTTGGTTGAGGTTGAAGCGCTTAAAGTCAGTTACAGTAAGTGACTTAGAAGCCTCATGAAGCGTCTCCTCTACCGACTTCTTGCTCTCAGAGAATACAAACTCCTGCTTTAGGAGGGTGTTCTCCTTATAGAACTTTGATAGAGAGCCCTGAGCGATACGCTCAAGTAGGTTCTCAGGCTTACCAGCCTGGCGTGCCTTGTCCATAGCGATCTCTAGCTCCTGTTGCTTGATGCTCTCAGGTACCCCAGCCTCGTCTACTGCGATTGGGTTCATAGATGCTGCCTGCATAGCGATCTCCTTTGCTAGCTCGCCATCAAGGTTCTCATTGAATCCCACGATCACACCTAGCTTATTACCAGCGTGTACATAAGCTGCTACTGCAGGAGCAGAGATTTGCTCGTAAGCACCTAGCTCCATCTTCTCACCAGTTACGCCAGAGCACTCGGTGATTAGAGCCTCGATGGTACGACCATCTATCTCAAGAGCTAGAAGAGCCTCCAGGTTAGCAGGCTTCTCAGCCACAGCCTTATTGAGGATGCTTTGAGTCAAAGCTACGAAGTCCTCATTCTTAGCCACAAAGTCGGTCTCACACTTTAGAGCCACAAGGGTAGCCACGCCACCCTCAGTGTGGGTAAGTACACAGCCCTCAGCTGCCTCGCGGTCCGAGCGCTTTGCTGCAATCGCCTGACCCTTCTTACGTAGGATCTCGATCGCCTTATCGTGGTCGCCACCAGCCTCTTCAAGAGCCTTCTTTACGTCCATCATACCAGCACCAGTGAGGTCACGAAGGTGCTTGATGTCTTGCATCGTTACTGCCATAATCTTCTTTCTTTATCGTAATAAATTAATTCTTAGTCTCAAAAAAAGCACCTCCTAGCCCTAGGAGTATTGATTGCTCTACGGGGCATGGAGGTGCTGCTCTATTGTCCAAAGTCCTTGGGCTGTCGTCTAATGCTTGGTCTTAGTCTCCAATCACCTTACTCAGCATCCTCATCGGACTCCTTATTGGCAAACTTCTCAGCTAGGCGTGCGTTCATAGCGTCGTTATCCTCACGCTTGATACGCTCACGGCGTACACCTCTGCCACCACGGCGGCGTCCAGTGCTCTCCTCGCCTTCTGCCTCAGCCTGCTGTGCTGCAGCCTTCTCGTCGGCCTTAGCAATCTTGCGCTCCATAGCACCCTCCTTGATTGCCTCTGCCATAGCACCTACGATCACCTCGATAGAAGTGGTAGCATCGTCATTTGCAGGGATCACATAGTCGATGTTTTTAGGATTAGCATTGGTATCGCAGATAGCAAAGATTGGAATACCTAGGCGAAGTGCCTCGCGGATCGCGATGTGCTCCTTGCATACATCCACTACAAATAGTGCCCCAGGGATACTCTTCATATCCTTGATAGAGCCAAAGTTTCTCTCCAGCTTCTCACGCTGACGAGTGATCTGTAGCTTCTCACGCTTTGAGAGGTTCTCAAAAGTGCCATTGCTGATCATGGTATCGATGTTGTCCATCTTACTTACCGTCTTGCGGATGGTAGGGAAGTTGGTGAGCATACCACCTGGCCAGCGCTCAGTTACATAAGGCATACCGCACTCCTGAGCCTTCTCTGCTAGCACCTCTTGTGCCTGCTTCTTGGTTCCTACAAAGAGGATGGTCTTACCTTGCTGTGCCATCTTCTTAAGAGCCTCAGCGGCCTCATCTACCTTCACTACAGTCTTGTGAAGGTCTACAATGTGGATGCCGTTACGCTCCATAAAGATATAAGGAGCCATAGCTGGGTTCCACCTACGGGTGAGGTGACCGAAGTGCGCTCCAGCCTCTAGCAGCTGGTCAAAATTTACTCTTGTTGACATAGTGTCTATTGTCTAAATCGTTTACATTCTTCAATCGTCTTGACCTCGAGCAGGGTGAGTAGGGTAGACCGTGCGGCCCGCCATCTCCCGAGCTTAGATACTAAACGAAATACTCTCTTCTCTAATAATGTGCCGAAAGGTAGCCCTCTGAAAGCATTAACGCTTAGAGAACTGGAACTTACGACGAGCACCTGGCTGACCTGGCTTCTTACGCTCTACTGCACGTGGGTCGCGGGTCATGAAGCCCTCTGCCTTGAGTGCAGCCTTGTCCTCAGGATTGATCTTTACAAGTGCACGGGCAATACCCAGACGAGCTGCCTCGCTCTGACCAGTGTAGCCACCGCCCTTGAGGTTGATCTTGATATCGTACTGACCCTCTACCCCTAGCTTTGCTAGTGGCTGACGCACTACAAATTGTAGTAGTGGGTTGGGGAAGTAAGACTCTATTTCCTTGTCATTGATCGTGATCTTGCCACTACCAGCACGTAGATAGACACGTGCTACAGCCGCTTTTCTTCTGCCTAAAGCATTGATAATTTCCATGTCTTAATCTTTCTACTTATCTGGTTTTGATTTCAATAGTACGAGGTTGCTGTGCCTCATGCTTGTGGTCTGGTCCCTCATATACATAGAGGTTGTTGAGGAGCTTCGCACCAAGGCGATTCTTAGGGAGCATACCCTTTACCACCTTGCGGTAAAGTGCCTCCCAGCCACGTACCTTCACCATACGCTCAGGTGACATCTCCTTCTGCCCACCTGGGTAGAGAGAGTAGCTGAGGTAAGTGCGCTCGGTCCACTTTGCACCAGTAAGTACTGCCTTCTCGGCATTGATAATGATCACATTGTCGCCACAGTCTACGTGAGGAGTGAAGCTAGCCTTGTGCTTGCCTCTCAAAATCTTAGCTACCTCACTAGCTAGGCGACCCATTGAATGCCCCGTGGCATCCACTACCACCCATTCCTTCTGCGCAGTTGCTTTGTTGGCAGAGATGGTCTTATAACTCAAAGTATCCACGTTATTTACTTTGTTTTCTTGGTTTTACAATCAATCTAGAAGCTTGCAATGTGCATTGATAGTGGGCGTCTTGAGTGCTAATCATACCCTTATTACAAGGGTGGGTACCCGCTACCTTGTCACTGCAAATCATCTTCTCATTGATAATAATCGGCACGCAAAGATACCAATAAATTCCTTAGCCACAAATACTTTCCCTGGATAACTATTCCCCCTCTATCTATGGTACCTCTATCGGACAGGTCGGACGAGTCAGACAGGTCGGATAA
>NZ_HF988901.1:0-9669 GCF_000435035.1 Porphyromonas sp. CAG:1061
CTATTTAACACGGACCCCTCAGCCGGGGTCCTTAACCGTAGACACTTTGATGAATGCACACACAGACATTTCCAATCCGTAACTCTGGCCTAGATTCCGCAAACTGAGTGAGGGGTAAAAAAGAAGGGTGAGATTTCTTGCGATTTCTCACCCTTTGTCGTTAGAAATTGTTATCTTTATCTTGACATAAATAACTGAATAACAATATCTAACACCCCGTTAGGGTATGGCAAATATACAAGTAATTTCTGAGAGAGCACAGCGTTTTGGCGGATTAAATTTCATTTTACAGTCCAAGGAGTACAAAAAGATTCTTGAGCTGTGCGATAAAGAGCTGGGAGTAAGAAGTAGTTCTGGTGGTGGATACTCTTATTCGGAGGTAATTAATGCTCTGTTTCTCAGCATTTTATCTGGAGGCACGTGTATTGAAGACATCAACCTCTTGGTTCCCGAATTATCTCAATGCCCCCAACAAAAGGCTCCAAGTGCAGATACTGTACTTCGGACACTTAAGAAACTTTCGGTTGATGACGAACTAGTGAAAGCGAAGGGATCTGGGATTGACTACACATTCAACCGCAATTCAAAGCTGAACGAACTCTTGATAAAAGGGACTATTGAAGCAGGGCTATTGGAGAGTGGCAAAGCCTGCGACTTCGACTACGATAACCAAATTATCCAGACAAAGAAACGAGACTCTGCATGGACCTATAAGGACGTAAAGGGGTATGCCCCTGGCATTGCCTTTGCCAATGGTCACCCTATAAGCATTGAGGGTCGTGGCGGAAATGCCCCAGTGGTTTTTGATCAAGCCCAGACTCTTCGATTGGCCTATGAAGCACTTCTAAAGGAGGGAGTTGCGGTGAAGCGTTCAAGAATGGACGCTGGCTCGTACAGCAGGGAGGTAATCTCAGTGGTGGAGGAGTATTCCGATCTCTTTTATATCCGTGCCATAAATACCCCTTACCATAGGTCAATTGTTGAGGAAAGCACTTCTGGGTGGACACGACTAAAGCTCAAAAGCAGCAATGGAGACATTAGAAATATTGAAGCTAGGAGTGTGGATGCAGACGAGTTTATCAAGGGGAAGACTTACAGGATTGTGCTTTATCGCTACAAGGATGGATGGTCTGAGGGTACTATGTTTTCTGATAACGAAGAGATGAAGTATCGATACTTTAGCATCATCACTAATGATGAGGATACTAGCGAAGAGGAGATCATAAAGTACTACAACAAGAGGGGCAGCATTGAGCGAGTATTCGACCAGATGAATAACGATTTTAATTGGGCACACCTGCCAAGCTCCGATATGAATCAAAACACTGTGTTTATGCTCCTTACCGCATTACTAAGGAACTTCTTTACGAATTTTATTTCAGAGGTATCAAGGCGATGCGGGCATCTTATTAGCCCAAAAGCACGACTCAAAAAGTTTATCTACCACTTTGTCACTTGCCCAGCTCGATGGGTAAAGAGCAAGACAGGTGACATCTTACAACTCTTTGGGGCAACAGCTTTACAGCGATGGTATGTAGAACAGATGTGCGATGGGTAGGAGAAGGCTGATAGACAGGCAAGACAAGCACATGACCACTTTAAGACAATGGCATCTTAAGATGGCAATAGGAGTGCCAAAAGACGTAGGATTTACACAAAACAACGCAATGAATACATCATAAAGAGATAAATAGAGAATACGCAGACCTCTACATAAAGCCTTTAGTCTGCTAAAAAAGTCGGGACACAAGAAAAAACAATCAATAAGTACCCGACTAAAGCAATAAAAACTCAGCCTGCGGAATTGAGGTCTGGTGGAGGCGTAGGTGGTGTCGGTGGATTTGATTAACTTTGCGGAGTTATGGCGAAGAAGAATAAAGATAAGGCGAAGTTTGGGACTCGTGTGTTGATTAAGAATAGACGGGCTACCTTTGACTATGAGATACTCGATACCTACACTGCTGGATTGGTGTTGCTGGGGACCGAGATCAAGTCGCTACGCCTGGGCAAGGCCTCTCTGGTGGATACGTTTTGTATCGTGGATCGTGGGGAGGTCTGGGCTAAGAATATCTATATCCCTGAGTACTTCTATGGTAGCTACAATAATCACACGGCTCGGCGTGACCGGAAACTACTCCTCAATAAAAAGGAGATCAGGGAGCTGGCGGAGGTGGTGAAGAATGTGGGGCTGACCATTGTGCCACTGAAACTCTATATCAATGCTAAGGGGCTTGCCAAGCTGGAGATAGGTGTGGCAAGGGGTAAGAAACAATACGACAAGCGCCAAGATCTCAAGGAGCGAGATATGAAGCGGGAGCTGGAGCAGGCCCGTCGGTATAAGATATAAAAAATACCCGTGGAGCGACAAGCGGTCCACGGGTATTTAATTATATAAGTGAGGGGGGAGCTGGTTAGCGGATGCTTTGGATCTTCCAGTTGCCCTCTTCTTTGACTAGATAGATAGTAGAGGTTTTGTATTGGCCTCCATTATCGCCAATGGCTTCTTTGGTATCTATAGTCATCTCTACGGTTGCTTGGTTATCCTCCTTGCTTTTCTCATCAAAAGAGACATAATCAGCGACATTGGTACTGACCTCTTTCTCCGCAATGGCATTGTATACCTTTAGCGACTTAGATATGACCTTTAATCCCTCTATTGCTAGAGAGACCTCTGTATCGCTTAGGGCTGAGGTATCACTAGAAATCAATTTCATCGCCTCACTTTTATTGCCTTGGTTGAGGTAGTTGAAGAAGTCCTCCGACACCTTTTCGGGGGTATTTCCACCTATCACAGAGCACGCTGCGAGTGCAAAGGTCAGTACCACAATGGATAAATAGCTTGTAATCTTTTTCATGTCAATTTGTTTTGTCTAGTTAAATCAATTCTTTTTCTGTGGTGCGAGCGATAGGGAGAGCTCGTCGAGCTGCTCTTGATCAAGGCGAGAAGGGGCATCGATCATCACATCGCGTCCAGAGTTATTCTTTGGGAAGGCGATGGTGTCGCGGATACTATCGAGCTTGGCAAATAGCGATACCCAGCGGTCGAAGCCGTAGGCGATACCTCCGTGAGGAGGGGCACCGTACTTAAAGGCATTCATCAGGAATCCGAACTGCTCCTCGGTCTTTTCGTCAGTAAATCCAAGGACTTCAAACATCTTTTTCTGCAACTGGCTATCGTGGATACGAATAGAGCCACCACCTACTTCTACACCATTGATCACCATATCATAGGCATTGGCACGCACTACGCCTGGGTTGGTATCGAGGAGTGGAATATCCTCGGGCTTTGGTGAGGTGAAGGGGTGGTGCATAGCGTAGTAGCGCTGGGTTTCATCGTCCCACTCGAGTAGAGGGAAGTCTACCACCCATAGGCAGGAGAAGGTATTTGGATCCATCAGCCCCTCTTGGTCGGCCACATGAAGTCGGAGGGTACCGAGCTGTTTACGAGTTTTCATCGCATCGTCGCCACTCAGTATCAGGATCAAGTCGCCCGCCTCTGCCTTCATAGTCTTAGCCAACTGTTGGAGCACCTCTTGGCTGTAGAATTTATCCACACTGCTCTTTACCGTGCCGTCTTCACCCACTCTAGCGTAGACCATTCCCTTGGCTCCCACCTGAGGTTGCTTTACAAATTCCGTGAGTTGGTCTAGCTGCTTGCGAGTGTAGCTAGCAGCGCCTTTCACGCAGATACCTCCGATGTACTTTGCCTCATCGAATACCTTGAAGCCATGCCCCTGCAGCACTTCCATTAGCTCTACAAACCGCATACCAAAGCGGGTGTCGGGCTTATCGCTACCATAGTACTTCATGGCATCATGCCAACTGATGCGTGGGTAGGCTTCGGACTGCTCTATCCCTAGGATCTCGTGGAAGAGATGCTTGCTTAGCCCCTCGAAAGTATTGATAATATCCTCTTGCTCCACGAACGACATCTCGCAGTCTATCTGGGTAAACTCTGGTTGGCGGTCGGCACGAAGGTCCTCATCACGGAAGCACTTCACAATCTGGAAGTAGCGGTCAAAGCCAGCCACCATCAGCAGTTGCTTAAAGGTCTGAGGCGACTGTGGCAGAGCGTAAAACTCACCTGGGTTCATTCGACTAGGCACCACAAAGTCTCTAGCCCCCTCGGGGGTTGACTTGATAAGTACTGGGGTCTCCACCTCGAGGAAATTGAGGCCATCTAAGTACTGACGAATAGCAATGCCCATCCTATGACGTAGCTCTAGGTTACGACGAACGGGGGAACGACGCAGGTCGAGATAGCGGTACTTCATACGTAGCTCATCACCGCCATCCGACTGATCTTCGATGGTAAATGGAGGGGTATCCGACTGATTGAGCACCGTGAGAGAGGTGACAATCACCTCAATATCTCCCGTCGCTATCTTGTCGTTTTTCGATGAGCGCTCAGCCACCTTTCCTTTTACCTGAATCACGTACTCACGGCCTAGGTGAGCAGCTTTCTCTGCCAGCTCAGCATTGTGCTCTTGGCTAAATACTAGCTGTGTGATGCCGTATCTATCGCGAAGGTCAATGAAGCTCATTCCTCCCATACGGCGATTTCTTTGTACCCATCCTGCGAGGGTAACTTCCTCTCCGACGTTGGCTGCACGAAGTGCACCACAAGTTGTTGTCCTATACATATCTCTAAATATCTTTATTGTCTTGTCTTGCCTCAAGACTCTATCTTACGTAATCGCACCAAAGTTATCTTATTTCCAGTAGCCCTTAGCACTTGTATTTGGAAGTGCGGAGGTATGGTAAACTCCTCCCCTGCATCAGGAATTTCCTGGCTATAATGTAGGATAAATCCTGCTAGTGTCTGATAGTCTTCATTCTCAGGTATCTGTAGATCAAATTGTTCATTGAGAGTATCTACCTCTGCCCTACCCGAGATGATATATTCGTTCTCCCCTACCTTCCGCATAGCGATCCTCTGAGTATCGTGCTCATCCTCAATATCTCCAAAGATCTCCTCCACTATATCTTCAAGGGTGACCATACCAGCTGTACCACCTAGCTCATCTACCACTATCGCCAAGCTCCGCTTTTTCTGCATTAGTTGTTTCAATGCGTTTTCGGCTGGAAGGGATTCGGGGATAAAGATTGTAGGGAGGATACGGCTTTGCCACTCACGTGAATCACCCATCCTAAACATCTCAATGCTATGGATATAACCGATAATATCATCGATATCCTCCTTGTATACAGGTAGCTTGGAGTAGCCCGTTTTATCAAATATCTCAATGAGCTCTTCTCGAGTGAGGTCGTCACCCACGGCAGTAATTTCATTGCGTGGCACTAGACAGTCTCTGACTTTAATATCGGAGAACTCCAAGGCATTCTGTAGAATACGAGCTTCATCGGCATTCTCTTGCTGATTGACGTTGCTCTCAATAAAATAATCAAGGTCTACCTTGGTGAGAGGTTGCACTGTATCATCCTCATTCTTTACTCCAAAGAGCTTAAAGAATAGCTTGCTGATCCACCCGATCAGTAGGGTGATGGGGTAGAGTACAATGTAGATCAAGAAGAAAGGCAAGGTGATGATGCGAATCATGATATTGGGCTTTGCCTGCCCTATCGCCTTTGGAATATATTCGGCAAATACGATGACAAAGGCTGTGGAGATAATAGTCTGTACCAACACCACCCCTATATCATTATGGAGCAAAGCAGTGAGTGGCTCCTCCAGTGCTTTTGCTACCAAAAGGCCATAGATCACATTGACAATGTTATTGCCCACCAATGCCGTAGTGATAAATCGGCTGCCATTCTTATAGAAGTGGGTAGCAATGCGAGAGAGGGTATTCTGACTGCTTTTGTCCAGCTCTACTTTGAGCCGATCGGCTGATACAAAGCTGATCTCCGACATGCTAAAGAAAGCTGAGCTAAGTAAACAAATGATGATAGCTAAGTATATCATAGTGGCTGCTTAATAGACTACTTTTGAGTGGCGGGAGACTTGGGAGCTTGATATGGCTGTGAAGGTACTATACTATCCGGTGCAACAGCGGTGCTATCGGCAGGAGCTAGTGGCTTATCCTCCACATCCACATGTCCGTAGGAAGAGTAGAGCTCATAGCGTGTCATATTCTGATTGCTTCTGAAGCCATACTTACTCTCAATAAGCTGACCATTACTTGGAATAATTGTGGTATGCTCGTGAGAGTACACCTCAGCCAGCTCTTCATCCCAGTAGAGAGAATGCCCAAAGTACCTCTGCCCCTCACGGCTCAGTACCTCAACATTACCGATCAATTCCCATAGCTTTTTATCCTGATAGTAGTAGGCGGTATCTGCCTTGATAGAGGCTTTGGTTTGGAAAAGAGTATCGAACTGCTCCACGTATAGTCCTTCAGGGAAGTACCACTTAGCCTCAGGCTCGCTGTAGGTGTACCAAACGGGTGATTCCAGCTTGTACTTAGTAATCCCACTATCCGAGATGAGCGAAGAGATATCTCTCGTCACCATTGAATAGGGGAGTGTGTCCACCTCCTTGATAAGGGTATCTCCCTTCTTGCTTTTACAAGCCGAAAGGGAGAAAGTAATGTAAAAAAGGATACCAGCACAGACCCATAAACCGGGCTGTGCTAGTATCCTTTTCCTTATATATCGTGATGAGGTATCACTCATAGACTCTTCGCCCCTCAGGGGTGAAGTGGGGCAGCCTTATCGTGTGCGGATAGTGGTAGATTCACCAATCCAACCGCCTACAGTAAAGGAAGCGCCTGGAGCAAGGTCAGGGTGCATAAATACATCCTCCTTGGCAGGGAAGTGCTGGCTATAAGTATTGATCAGCTGGCTTGCCTCTGCAGAAACGCTTGGGTCCATAGACCTTGCACGCTGTGCCTTATCTACTGCAAGACAGTAAACGATACGTTGCTTGATAGGATCATCTGGGTAGATGCTCTTAGCAGTAGCTGCGTACATGTTGGCTATCAGTAGCATCGGGGCGCCAAAGCCACTCTTCAAGTTCATCGCCTGATTGGCATAGGTGCGGGCTGCACTATAGCTATTTTGCTTGTAGCTCATCACTGCGAGCATGTAGTAGATCTCGCCCTTCTTCACATCATTAGTGCTTAGCTCAATAGCCTTCTCGTAGTACTCACGAGCACGGCTATACTTATTCTCCTTAAAGGCCTTATTAGCGATACCTGTGGCGGCGTCAGCAGTTGGCTCGATATTGAATAGGTGTTCCGACATAGCGAAGTATACATTGCTCTCGGTACAACCAACAGACTGAAGTAGAGCAATGGTCTTGGACAAGTACTCCTTATCATTCTTATGCGACTCTACCTGTGGAGCATAGACCTCCTCCATCACCTCACAGCTAGCAGCACCACTTTGTGCAAACATTGCCTGTGCGTTCTCCTTATATGTGTTATACGAAGCAACACCCTTTTCATCGCCAGCAGCTTCAAGCTCCTTGATCTTTTGGTCGTAGTAGCCATCCACCATCATATACTCATCTACATACTTAGCCTTAAGGGCAGGATTCTTAAACATCCTAGCCATAGAAGCATAAGCAAATTGAGAAAGAGCTAGTGGATCGGTCTCAGCACCCTTCGCCTTCACCACAGGCTCTAGCCAGCCGTAGATCATATCATAGTCTGAGTCATTACCCATTAGGCGCATATAGTCAGACACCTTATTGCCGAGGATATAGTCTGTACCACTCTTAGGATCATCACCGAAGTACTTGATACGAGTATCGTACATCTCCATCAGTTTCTTAGTCCACTCCTTCTTCTCCTCTGGAGTCTGGCTTTGATCGGCCTTCCAGTTTAGCAGTTCAGCACCTATGATATAGGTATCCTTGCTCGCTGCAGGGCATGCGGTATATACTTTCTCCCAGAAGTCGTAGGCATCCTTATAATTGCCACTCTGGTGATAGGTCTTATAGAAGGTGATATTTCTTCGGCACTGAATGCTATCATTGCCGTGACCGAAAGGAGTCCCCGACTCCACCCCAGTCTGTGCACTCACAGATGCTAGGCTAAACAGGCTCAATAGCAGAGCCGACAGTAGTAAAAAACTTCTTTTCATCGTTATTCCTTTTTTAGTATGTTGCCTTTTTTATTCCGACTGAATGCCTCCAGCCTCTATTCGTTTGCTATTTGATGGCATGTGAGGCATTCGGTTTATTATGTTAGTAGATTTTTAGTTTTCTAAACCATGTTTCATTGAAATTCAGGCTTAGCGATAGCTTCAGCATATCTTGCGAAAAGCTCTTTTGGAGGGTCGAAAAGTCGTGACTATACTCCAAGGTGAGGTTGATAAGGGAAGTCCTATCACTGCCAAACATAGTCACTGGCATCCCTAATCCGAATGATGCTCCTACGGTCTGCACCTGACCCACACTTGGGACAGACAGGTAAGAGCTACGGTAGTTGATACCACCACGGTAGTACATCCTCTCATGATACCTCCTCGAGTAGGTATTGGGGGTTACTTGTACTCCAATTGCCCCTCTGTAGCTATTCTTAAAGGTGACTTGGTCATTCTTGAATGGGTTGTTGATGGCTTGGTCACCCCAAAGCTGAGTTTCAAAGTCAGCAGCCAAAGTCATCTTCTTAGGCATATCCCACGCCAGCCCTACGCCCACTTTATGAGGGAGCGAAGAGGCTGCTCTCACTAAGTTATTAGTGATATTGGGCTTATTTTTCGATCCAAAGTTGGTATTGGAGTAGCTAAACAGCTCAGGTGTAAACCTCATTCGTGGTGAATAAGTCAGCCCAAGTGTCAGCTCGTCTTGTGCCTTTGTAGGGAGATGAAACTTATACTGTAACCCTACATCTACCCCCCAATTATCCAAGCGGATAGTGTAACTCTGATAATCTTGAGAGAGCACTTGTGCATTTGGCATCAGGTGCACAGTATGAGTCAACTTGCCAAAGTGATACTTCACATTGGCGCCAGCATAAAGTCCACGATAGACCCTCGCCCCTACCCCTAGGTAGAAAGATTGTAGCGAACCCTGCCCAGAGAAAGACTGGCGAATGATATTAGCATTCTCTCGCCCAGCTATCGTCACATCGTTCACGAGACTGTAGCCCACATTGGAAAGCGGGACGATACCCGTGCTCACCGCCACCCTATCTTTGTAAATCGGGAATTGGAGTGCCAAGTAGTCAAGACCTCCCATCAGGGCATTGTGCCGATTCACCCCATCTTTATTGTGACCCCAATTGATTGAAGCAGCAATATCCATCACAAACGAAAGCGAGTCTGTGGCACCATAAGCTGCTGGATTTTGTAGGTTGATCACCTTGGCGCTACTCATAGCGATGCCTACACCCCCCATACCACGCCATGAGACGGGTGAGGTCTCGGCAAGTGAACCGTATCCCAAACGGGTGAGAGGAGTTGACTCCACTCCTTGAGCCTTGACCACACTATTCCCCATCATACCCACAGCTACTACAGCTGCAATAGCCAAGCAGAAGTGTGATGCTCTCTGATTTATATATCTGCGAAACTTATTCATCTATCGCTGTATTACCATTATGACATAAACTATTCGCAAATTTAGGGAAATTATTTGAGATGATGGCTATGTGCTCCCGAATTCATCGGAATGCACGCTTATTACTGAGTTTTCCATCGCGCAGAAAAAAAATGAAGGCTCGCGTCTTCAGGTATTGAAGATCTGCGAGCCTTCGGGGG
>NZ_HF988902.1:0-7448 GCF_000435035.1 Porphyromonas sp. CAG:1061
TGCAACTAAGCAAATGACGAGTTGCAACTAAGTAATCGCTGAGTTGCAACTAAACTAAGACCGATATAATATACTGTATATCAATCTATTAAAGAGGGGCCATTAACCCCTCATTATCAACATACTTTTTCACATCATAAAGGTGTACTACAAGATTTATTGAGGAGGGCTTCTTGCTCTCGTTAGAAACTCCAACACTTGAAACGCTGCAGATTTCTCATCTAAAATGTTGGATAGATAAATAATTATTATTACCTTTGCACGCAGTTAAGGCATACGCCTATGAATAACGACGGCCACGTAGCTCAACTGAATAGAGCATCTGACTACGGATCAGAAGGTTGCAGGTTTGAATCCTGCCGTGGTCACTACCCTCGGGTAAGACTGGATAACTGGCCACGTAGCTCAACTGAATAGAGCATTTGACTACGGATCAAAAGGTTGCAGGTTTGAATCCTGCCGTGGTCACTACTAAGGCAAACCATCTTTGGATAGTTTGCCTTTTTCTTTTTGAAATAAGCGGACACCCTTATGAATATCAGTAGACATACGAAGGAGATTTTGAAGCTAGGGTACCCCATTATGCTTGGTCAGATGGGAGTTATTTTAGTTGGTTTTATTGATAATATTATGGTTGGAAGATACGGCACCTCCGAGCTTGCTGCCGCATCATTTGTCAATGGATTCATCAATATTGCCTTTGTCTTTGCGATGGGATTTTCGTACGGACTCACCCCACTTGTATCCGGCTCATTTGCCACTGGCAATGGCCAACTTCGCTCCCTTCTGAAGAGCAGTATCTTCCTTAATACCATCGTGGGCATCCTTATCACACTTGTTATGTGGATATGCTTAGTCAATATTCACTGGTTTGGTCAGCCCGATGAGTTACTTGGTCTTATACGTCCATACTACACGATTCATCTAGTGAGTATCATTCCCCTAATCATCTTTTATGGGTACAAGCAATTTGTAGACGGTGTAGGGTTGACAAAGATTGGAATGACCGCCATCATTCTATCAAACATCATTAACATCGTATTCAATTACTTACTCATCTTCGGTAAGTGGGGATTTCCTGAGCTAGGTCTTTTGGGTGCTGGACTTGCCACCTTCATCTCCCGACTTGTGATGCTCGCCATCCTTATCTATGAAGTTCACGGAACGACAAGATTTAAGAGCATTTTTGAGACCAACCACTCCACTAAGGGGGCTATAGATAGAGGTCTACTCAAGAGGCTCAGTGGCATAGGGATGCCCTCAGCCCTTCAGCTAGGAATGGAGACAGCATCATTCAGCATTGCGGTCATAATGGTGGGGTGGATAGGCACGCTCGAGCTGGCAACGCACCAAATAGTCAACACAGTGAGTACCCTTGGCTTCCTGATGTTTTATGGAATGTCGGCAGCGGTGATGATCCGTGTAGGTCACTTCTATGAACTCAAGAAGAGTAACGAGATCAGAGGTGTGGTAAAATCGGGTTTTAAGATTCAGATAAGTATGGCACTGACACTCATTGTGCTACTACTCACTTTTCGCACCTACATTCCACACATATTCACCACAGATGAGTCAGTTATCAAGCTAGCATCAATCGTGATACTTCCACTAGCAGCCTACCAAGTGACAGATATGCTTCAAATCTTATTTTCCAATGCACTCAGAGGGATGCAGGATGTAAAGTTTACAGCGTGGGCAGCTTGTTTTTGCTACCTCGTCTTAACCATGTCAGCAGCTTATCTCTTTGGCTTTACTTTCGAGTGGGGAATCATAGGTATTTGGTGTGCCTTTTTTGTAGGCTTTACCTCCCTTGCCCTACTCCTCATCTCCCGATACTTTAGAGTGCTTCGTCAGCTAGACAAGGACATCAAGAGCCAAGGTATAAAATGATACCGACTCTGCACCAGCATCAATTAGAGCTCTACCAGCATTGATTAGTGTAGCACCCGTGGTGAGCACATCATCTACCACGAGTATTCGCTTACCACTCACCTTACTCTTCTGCGGTGAGTAGAAAGCTCCTTGAATCTGTTGCCACCTTGCCTCTTTTCCCCTATGCGTTTGGGTACCACGCCCTCCACCTCTAGCTAGTAGATTTTCATCAATAGGTAAGGAGTAGACCTCAGCTAGTCCTTTGGCAATAAAGGTAGACTGATTGTAGCCACGCCTATGCAATCTCTTTTTGAGCAGAGGAACTGGCACAATTACGGTTACGTCCAAAAAGTGCCCCGCATCATAATGTTGCTGTGCGAAGTGCTTTGCAAGATGATAACCAGTTTTGGGGAAGCCATTATACTTTACATTGTGAATGAGTGTACGTACAACACTAGGATTACTAAAGATAAGATCGGTTTGGAATTCAGTGAATGGCACCAGCCCTTCCAATCTCTCTTGTGCATCATAATAACTCTCCATGCCAAAGTACTTAGGAAGTGCATCGAAGCACTTTGGACACAAAAAGATATCCTTACCCTCTAACCGGCAACCACAATCCACACAATAGGCAGGATATATAAAATTAATGAGGTCATCAAAAAGCATATCACGAGATTTCAAGACGGTCAATCACCTCCTCGTATATATCCGATGGGTACCCTCTCCGATAGGCAGCATCCACAAGCCGCATCCGCAGGTCGTACTCATTTTTGGCCTTCGTTTTGTATCTTGCCAGTTTAGGGGACAGATACTCCTCTAAAGCCGAAAACCAATCGTCGTAAGGTATAGCACTGAGTGCTTTTTGGATCAGCGAAGAGGGAACTCCCCGCTCTTGAAGCTCATATCGGATCAAGATGGGGCCCTTCTTGAGCATCGTTAGCTTATCCCTCACATATCGCTCGGCATACCGCTCTTCGTCGATAAACTTCTCGCTTTTTAACTGGTCAATTATCTGCTCTATCTCCGAAGGCTCAATCTCACCATCGGACCAAGTCAATAGCTTTTCAGACACCTCCTTAGAGGTCTTTTCATACCTTGAAGTATATCTCCCCGCTTTTATCAATAGTTCTTTAAGCGCATCAGCCTCCATATCACGTCACAATCAAATATCGAGTTTTCCCATTAAAGTCCTCGATGAATTCAACTTTTCTATCACTGAACAGCTCCGTCAACTCCCCAACGCAGAGAGGATTGATTTCAAAAGCGAGTACCTTACTATTATTATATAGCTCTTTAATCCGCCTATAAAAGAGAATCGGATCGTCGTCGGGTACAAATAGGGCCATCTCCGGCTCTGTCTCAAGCACATGTGGCTCCATTTCCATACGCTCCTTATTGAGTACATAGGGAGGGTTGCTCACCACCAAGTCGTACTGTTCATGCTTCGGACTAAAGTGGTCGTCAAATAGATCGGCTCGCTGTAAATCAATCTCCAAGTCATAGCGATGAATGTTTTTCTCTGCCACAGAGAGGGCATGGGGACTTAGGTCAATAGCCTCCACCTTGGCACCACACTTCGCCATAAAGAGGGCGATTGCACCGCTACCAGTACATAGGTCAATAGAGGTGGCACCAGGGAATAGATGCCCCCTACTCCTTATTATATAGCATAGCTCTTCGGTCTCTGGCCTAGGTATCAGTACGCCACTACTCACATAGAGATCCATTCCGCAGAACGGGGTGTGTCCGAGTACATACTGTAGTGGTTCGTGCCCCAATAATCGAGAAAGCCAGCCCTTAAGCAAATCAATCTTTTGATTAACTTTGCCATCACTAACCACGAGCATAGGATAGGGTTGCCCAAAAGCCTCCTCGAGAAGGATACGTGCGATGTACTCCGCCTCCTCCTGAGAGTAGTAGCTACCTAGCTCCGTAGCTAGCCATTGCTTGGTGGTTTGAAACTCATTCATTGGCACAAAGATAGCAGAAAAAAGTGGAAGATATACAATATATGCAGCTGGCGATCTACCTAGCCAGTAGAGGTGAAAACTTTGAGGTGAATAGTAATCCAAAGGTGGGTGCCATATTGGTATACAATGATACTATTATAGGTCAGGGGTATCACATCAGGCAGGGCGATAACCACGCAGAAGTTAATTGCATCGCTAGTGTACCCCAACGACTGCGGCACTTGATTTCCCAAAGCACCATGTATGTAACACTAGAGCCCTGTGCCCACCAAGGCCGTACCCCCTCTTGTGCTAAGATGCTAGTGGAGCAAAAGGTAAAAAAAGTAGTGGTGGGTACCCTTGACCCCTTCCCAAAAGTTGCTGGAAAGGGGTGTGAAATACTGAGAGAAGGTGGAGTGGAGGTCTCTGTAGGATTACTAGAGGAGCAGTGCAAAGCGGTTGCTAAGATATTTATGACCAATCAACTACTCAGAAGACCGTACATCACCCTCAAGTGGGCTGAGAGTAGTGATGGCTATATTGACTACCATCGAAGTGCAAGTGAACCAGCAGCCAAGATATCCTCTCCATACATTCAGCTACTTACGCACAAGTTGCGTGGCGAGCACGATGCGATACTTATTGGGAGGGGAACAGCAATTATGGACCAGCCTAGGCTGAACAACCGACTATACCCTGGGCTTCCTTCGCCCAAAGTGTATGTCATAGACAGCCATAGAGAAAGTGATGCTTTACTCACGCCCAAAAGTGATTGGCATTTGATAAAAGGCACCGATGATCTCAGCCAAGTGGTGAGTAGTCTCTACGACCAAGGGATTACATCGCTCTTGGTAGAGGGAGGGGCTAAGATCATCCAGTCATTTTTACGTGCCAACCTTTGGGATACCATCCGAAGAGAGGTAGGAACCATTCAACTGGGCGATGGAGTAAAAGCTCCCCAACTGCCCTCTAGTCTATCTCCTAGTCACATAGATTATATAGATCGCCACCAGTTGATCTACTATACCAAATAACGGTAGAAAATGGTATCTTTGCAGATAGGATAAAGTGGAGGTGAAGTTGAGTGCAATAAATACGAAGTGGACGAATGATAAATAGATTACTAATAAGGATAAAGGTTTTGCAAGTGCTATACAACTATTATCAAGTGAAGCACATTGGTATACCAGGGGCTATTGGATTGCTGAGGTATGCATTAGACCAGTCTTACAACCTTTACCTCTACCTCACTGGACTCCCTTATGACTTGAAAGAAGTTGCCGCCTTCAGACTGGCGAAGGAGGAGGATAAGTTTGGCAAAGACGAGAGCGTGGTGAAGTTGCTCAATCACATTATTGACAATCCTGTCACACAGGTGATTAGTAGCGACCTAAACTATATCCAAGCTCGTGAACAGGCATTTACGCCCAACCATAGCGTAGAGGACTTTATCAAAAAGCTACTCAACACTCTTATTGACCAGCGTGAAGAGCTACTTCAGATCAACTGGGATAACTTTGACAAGGTAAAGAAAGCATGGAGAGCCTTTTATGGTGAGAACATTCTTCAGAGCGATCTATTTGCAGATATTCTAGAGGAGACGGATACCTTTAGAAACGACGATATCGCCATTGTATTTACCTTCGTTACTAAGGTATATAATGGCCTTTCGGAGAAAAAAGCCTATTCCGAACAGCTGAGACCCCCTTACGCCTCTGAGGATGATGAGGACTTTGGTCCAACGCTCTTGGAGCACGCCATTGTACATGGGGAGGAGTACCGCGAGCTACTTAGCAAGTACTTCAAGAATTGGGACAAGGAGCGGGTAAGTGAAATTGACTACATTATCTTACAGCTTGCAGTGAGCGAGGCGATAAAGTTCCCCACAATAGATACCAGTATCATTCTCAATGAATACCTTAATCTAGCTCACTACTACAGTTCTGAAATTAGCCATACATTTATCAATGGCATCCTTCATGAGCTATTTACCGACTTGAAGAATGAGGGAAAAATACTAGGCAATTAACTATAAACAAAGGAAAATATGAAACTAATGACATTACTACAAGCACCAGCTGGTGCAATGGGTGGAGGAATGAGCACCCTCATCATGATCGTGCTGATGATCGCAATCTTCTACTTCTTGATTATACGCCCTCAAAGCAAGCAACAGAAAAAGCTGGAGGCAGCCCGTAAGGCCATGAAGCCTGGCGATAAGATTATGACCTCTGGTGGTATCTATGGCATCATCAGGGAGATCAACCCTGAAAATGGACAGGTAACCATTGAGGTGTGGGAAGGTGTGAAGATGAAGGTGGATATCAACCAAGTATTTGCTCTCCCTGATAATAGCACCAACAAAAAGTAAATAACCTTGAGCTTCTGATAGCTCATTTAGCAATTCCAATCAATAATGGGATTTTGGAATAGTATCAAGTCACTGAAACCTGTCTCCTACTTCTCAAGAGGTAGGAGATGGGTGATTTTGCTTTTTTGCTTTCTACTCTCATTTATCCTTTGGTTATTTCAAGCGCTAAATGACAACTATACTAAGCGGGTTACGATGGCTGTAGAAGCCCCTACCCTTCCCCTGAGATACGCTCTAGACGAGACCAAAGGGATTCCTAAGGAGATTGAGATAGCTATTACAGCTAGTGGCAATGAGCTAATGAGCTATACTTTTAGGCAATGGTTTGCCGCCAAGCCGATCCTTAAGTTGGCTATTGACACGCTCCAAATTTTGCCCGAGGGCGGATATATCAGTATCGGCAGGGAAGAATTGATCCGCCAGATTAAAAACACCAACGATGTTTTTAATGAGCACTTCAACAACTCAAATGACGCTCACATTGCCCTCTTCCCTGACTATATCTCATTTTCGTATGCTCCTCTTATTGAGGAAAAGGTAGGCGTCTTCTTTGGTGGTCAAGTAGACCTTGGTGAGGAGAGTAATAGGGTATTGGTTTCCTTAACTATGGAGCCTGAGGAGGTGAGTGCCTTTGGACTGAACACTTCCATTGATAGCCTAAGGATGACTCAGGGATTGATCAGTACAGAGCAGTCTCCTCTAGCGGTAACAAAAGAAGGAATTAGTAGCTATCGGGTAGCCTTAATAGCACCCAATGGAGTGAGGCTAACCCCTGACTCTGTAACGGTAACCACTGAGGTGGCACCGCTCAAATACAATTCTTTTATTGCCACCAATATTATGGTTCGCAATCTAGAAGAGGGCTACAATATTCGACTATTCCCATCTAGCATCAAGGTATCTTACCTAGCATTAGATGACGTAAAACTATCGGATATATCTGCACAGATTCACCCATATATAGATGTAGATGAGATTACGGAAGGGACTAAAAAGCTTAAGGTGAGGCTTCCAATGGTACCTAAAGAGCTACATATGATACAATTGGAGCCAGATGCGGTGGAGTATATAATTGAAAAAGAGTGATGCCAAAGGTCATTGGAATAGCGGGGCAAGTAGGTGCTGGAAAAAGCCTTGTGCTACAAACACTTAATGTGCTGTATGGAATCCCACTATTTGATTGTGATAAAATAGCTAAGGAAAGCTACTTTATCCCCTCAGTAAGAGAGGAGATAATTGACCGCTTTGGGGTG
>NZ_HF988902.1:7475-14702 GCF_000435035.1 Porphyromonas sp. CAG:1061
TTGGGGTGGATCCGATTAAGGGCAATGGGGAACTGGCAAAGGAAGGAATAAGCAGACTTCTGGCTAATAAACAGACAAAGGAGGAGCTGGAAAGGATTGTTCACGGCACCGTAAGGGAGCAATTTGGACTCTGGAAAGGCAAGCAAGTAAGCAAGTGGGTAGCCCTAGAGAGTGCCATACTTTTCACCTCCAACATGTACCAGCTTTGTGACATAACAATTGCTGTAAAAGCCGAAACGCCCATACGAATGAGCAGGGTACTAAAGAGAGATCCCTTTCGGAGCGAAAAAGGGTTTGAGCTACTTGAAAACCTACAGAGGGAGGAGACGACAAGACAAAATGATGAAGCGGATTGGCACATTGATAATAGTGGCAACTCCTCTATCATAAGAGAATTGGAAGTAATTTACCATCAACTTGATAATATAATTCAACATAAACAATGAAGCTAACAGACATTATTTCTATATCAGGAAAATCGGGATTGTATAAGCTGATTAATCGCACTCGAATGCCTTTCACTGCGGAAGACTTGGAAAGTGGTCGGAGAATGCCTCTCTTTGCTAGAGACAACATCGTTTCCCTAGCCGATATTTCAATTTATACCGAAGAGGGCGAGAAGCCACTAGGAGAGGTATTTGAGGAGATAAAGAGCAAGCACCCCGAGACCATAGAGAATGAATCGGAAGTACTAGGAAGCTCTAGTAACTTACGTAGCTTTATGGAGGAGGTGCTTCCAATCTACGACAAAGAGAAGGTTCACGATAGCGATATTAAGAAGCTGATAAAGTGGTATAACCTTCTTAGAAAAGCTGGCATGGAGACTTTTGTACCTAAAGAGGACCAGGACTCATCTGAGAATAAAGAATAATAATCTAAAGGAAGTCAGTCTCTAGTCGATCAGAGACTGGCTTCTTTCAGAATTAAAAACAAGGCAAGGCACAAATGGAGGAACTGAAGCACGAGTGTGGTATAGCAATGGTGAGGCTACGGAAGCCATTGACCTACTATCAAGAGAAATATGGCACGTGGAGGTATGGTCTAAATAAGATGTACCTCTTAATGGAGAAGCAACATAATAGAGGACAAGATGGAGCAGGTATCTCCTGTGTAAAACTCACTGCACCAACGGGTGAGGAGTATATGTACCGAGAAAGAGCTCTGGGAAATACAGCCATCACCGAGATTTTTGCCTCTGTAGAGCGACAAATCCAATCGTTCGGTAAGGAGAAGCAGGGAGACCCCAACTTCGCTCAGGCACACATCCCTTATGCTGCTGAATGCTATATGGGTCATCTGAGGTATGCCACACAAGGCAAGCAAGAGATACAATACGTTCACCCAATGCTTCGAAGAAGTAATTGGAGAGCAAAGAGCTTGTCACTATGTGGTAACTTCACGCTCACTAGTGTGGACGATATATTTGACTCAATCACTTCAGTAGGGCAACACCCAAGAAGCAACTCCGACACCCATATTCTGCTTGAACAACTAGGGCACCGTCTGGATAGAGAGGTAGAGCATAAGTTTAGGGAAAGTAAGGCAAAGGGACTAACAGGGATGGATATCACTCACGATATTGAATCCCGTATTGATACAACTATTCCCCTTAAAGAGTGTGCCCCTCTTTGGGACGGTGGCTATACCATGTGTGGACTCACGGGTAGTGGGGAGATGTTTATGCTCCGCGACCCTTGGGGCATTCGTCCTGCCTTTTACTACTATGATGATGAAATCGTAGTATGCGCTTCGGAGAGAGCTGTGATACAAACGGTCTTGAATGTGCCTGCAGATTCGGTTCATGAGCTAGAGCGTGGCAACGCCCTTACCATCAATAAGACGGGCTCCGAAATCAAGGTCTCTAACATACTACCTCCTAAGGAAAATAAAGCTTGTTCTTTTGAGAGGATATACTTCTCAAGAGGGTCGGACAAGGATATCTATAAGGAGCGTAAAAAACTTGGCGAGCAGCTTATTCCAGATGTGCTTAAGGCTATAGATAATGATATTGACCACTCAGTCTTTTCTTTCATACCAAATACGGCAGAGACCTGTTATTATGGCATGATTGAGGGTATGGAGCGTCACTTCAATCATTGGAAAGCGGAGGAAATACTAGCCAATCCTCAGATGACTAAAGAGGAGATATACGAGCTTCTAGACAAACGAGTTCGGGCTGAGAAAGTGGTGATCAAAGATATCAAACTCCGCACATTCATTTCGGAGGGGGCGAGTCGTACAGACTTGGCACAGCACGTCTATGATATCACCTACGACACCGTAGAAAAGGGCGTGGACAACCTGGTGGTCATTGATGACAGTGTTGTCCGTGGTACCACACTCAAGGAAAGTATTATTCGTATCCTTGACCGACTTCACCCTAAGAAGATAGTGGTGGTATCCTCAGCACCTCAGATTCGATACCCAGACCACTATGGTATTGATATGAGTAGGATGCGAGAGTTTGTTGCTTTCTTGGCGGCAATTGACCTACTTCTCGAAAGAGGTATGGCATATATTATACACGATACCTACCGCTCAATCATAGAGAGTATTCACTCACCACTGATTGAGGAGCGAAACTTTGTGAAGGATATTTATGCGCCATTTACGGTTGAAGAGATCAACACAAAGATCGTTGAGCGGCTTCGTCCTTCCGATATCAATGCCGAAGTTGAATTGGTTTTTCAGTCTCTTGAAGGGTTGCACAAGGCAATTCCGAATCACCCAGGAGATTGGTATTTCAGTGGTGACTACCCCACTCCTGGTGGCGTGAAGCTAACGAATATGGCTTACAAAGCATTTTACGAAGAAGATTTCAGGAAACAATAAAATAAGACTATGGAACGAAAAGGTATACTCCTACTAAGCGATGGTAGCAAGTACGAAGGCACGGTAATAGGGGCAGAGGTCCAAGCTAGTGGCGAGGTGGTATTCAGCACAGCGATGACTGGTTACACCGAGAGCCTCACTGACCCATCGTACTCTGGACAAATATTGGTCACCACTTATCCTGTCATAGGAAATTATGGGTTTCCCTCTGAGGAAAAAGACCCAGAGACAGGTCTTACTAAGTTTCTTGAAAGTGATAAAATACATCCAGCGGCTCTGATTATGCACGACTATACGAATGAGTATAGTCATTGGAATGCTGTTGAAAGCCTTGATAGTGCCTTAGCACGCCATGGAGTGGTAGGACTTACAGGTATTGATACAAGAGAGCTAACCATAAAGCTACGTAACAGCGGGCCACTTCTAGGCAAAGTACTTCTTGATGAAGTAAGAAAGGATAACAGCGAGTTTATTAGTACTGATGAGATCAACTTAGTAGATAAAGTCTCTACTAAGGAGGTTAAGGAATTTACCAGTTTCGGAAGTAAAAAGGTGGTATTGGTAGACTGCGGCGTAAAGGAGAATATTATTCGTCACCTGATTAAACGAGGTCTTAACGTCACACTAGTGCCATGGGACTACGACTTTACCCAGTTGCAATACGATGGGCTATTTATCAGTAATGGTCCAGGAAATCCTCTACTCTGTACCACCCTTGTAGAAAGGGTTCGAGACATTCTCAACAAGGGAGATAAGCCAGTGGCTGGTATCTGTATGGGCAACCAAATCATTGCCCAGGCCATTGGTGCTAAGGTGGCAAAGATGCCCTTCGGACATCGGTCTGTCAACCAACCTGTACAACTTTGTGGTACAAATAAATGCTATATCACTAGCCAAAATCACGGCTTTGCTGTAGATGATAGTTCGCTACCTGAGGGATGGCACACTTATTTTAGGAACCTCAATGACGGCTCTAATGAGGGGCTTATCCACGAGTCTGGGAAGTTCTTTTCCACACAATTTCACCCCGAGGCTAATGGAGGTCCAGAGGATACGGTATTCATTTTCGATCAGTTTGCCGACTTAATCAACAATGGGAAGTTGGTCTCTCCTACCTCGGAGGAAACAAAGCCAATTAATAAGTATTCCAAGATCCTTGTACTCGGCTCGGGCGCTCTAAAGATTGGAGAGGCGGGAGAGTTTGACTACTCTGGTTCGCAAGCGCTAAAGGCATTGCGAGAGGAGGGCATACACACCGTTTTGGTGAACCCCAACATTGCAACGGTACAAACCTCAAAAGGGGTAGCCGATACTGTGTACTTTCTACCTGTGACCCCCTACTTCCTTGAAAAGGTCATTGAGAAAGAACGTCCTGATGGTATACTACTCGCCTTTGGTGGGCAAACCGCTCTCAATTGTGGAGTGGCACTCTACAATAGTGGTATTTTAGAGAAGTACATCATTCAGGTAGTTGGGACTCCCGTCCAAGCCATTATGGACACGGAGGATCGTGAACTTTTTGTAAAGAAGCTGGACCAAATCAAGGTCAAGACAATCCAAAGTGAAGCTGTTGAGACTATTGAGGCAGCTCGAAAGGCAGCACTACATGTGGGATATCCCGTTATTATCCGTGCTGCCTACGCACTAGGCGGACTTGGTAGTGGCTTCTGTGACAATGAGGAAGAACTAAACGCCTTGTGTGAAAAAGCCTTCTCCTTCTCTCCTCAAGTGTTGGTGGAGAAGAGCTTACGGGGGTGGAAAGAGATTGAGTATGAGGTGGTGAGAGATAGATACGACAATTGTATCACCGTCTGCAATATGGAGAACTTTGACCCCCTTGGCATTCACACTGGGGAGAGTATAGTATTAGCTCCTTCACAGACCCTCACCAATTCTGAGCATCAAAAGCTAAGAAGTATTGCTATTCAGATCGTACGCCATATCGGCATTGTTGGTGAGTGCAATGTGCAGTATGCTTTGGATCCTGATAGCGAAGACTATAGAGTAATTGAGGTCAATGCACGTCTGAGTCGTTCGTCGGCACTCGCCTCGAAAGCAACAGGGTACCCCCTAGCATTTGTTGCAGCAAAGCTAGGCCTTGGCTACGGCCTTTTCCAGCTTAAAAATGCAGTAACTACCACGACCTCAGCCTTCTTTGAGCCAGCATTGGACTATGTAGTCTGCAAGATGCCAAGGTGGGACTTGAGTAAGTTCCATGGCGTATCTCGTGAGATCGGTAGTAGCATGAAGTCTGTAGGAGAGATCATGAGTGTTGGTCGCACGATTGAAGAGGTCATCCAAAAGGGACTTCGCATGATCGGCCAAGGGATGCATGGCTTTGTTGAGAATAAAGAGTTGGTCATTCCCGACATTCCTAAAGCTCTTAGCCAGCCTACAGATAGGCGTATATTTGTCATCAGCAAAGCTTTCAGGCTTGGATATACGGTAGAAGAGATCCATGACCTCACTAAGATTGACCTATTCTTCCTCTATAAGCTTCGAAAGATTATGGATACTGCAGAGCAACTTGAGGCTCTGTCAGGCATAGCTGAAATATCTCCTGAGCTATTGAGAAGAGCTAAAGTGCAGGGCTTCTCTGATTTCCAAATTGCAAGAGCTCTATTTGGCACGGATATAGATGATATTGAGGTAAAGCAGGCTGCCGTAAGGGAATACCGCAAAAAGCTAAACATCTTGCCTGTAGTAAGGCAAATCGACACGCTTGCTGGTGAGTACCCTGCTCAGACCAACTATCTTTATATGACCTACGACGGAAAACAGCACGATGTCACCTTTGAAAATGGTGAAAATAGCATCGTTGTGCTAGGGTCAGGAGCATATAGGATAGGTAGTTCAGTAGAATTTGACTGGTGTGGTGTTTCAGCACTGAATACGATTCGTAAAGAAGGGCTACACTCCATTATGATCAATTACAATCCAGAGACGGTTAGTACCGACTACGACCTCTCTGATCGCCTATACTTTGACGAGCTTACATTTGAGAGAGTGCAAGATATCTTAGATCTTGAACGACCACGAGGAACCATTCTATCTACCGGTGGGCAGATCCCTAATAATCTGGCGATGAAGCTAGATGCTATTCAAGCTCCAATCCTAGGCACTCAAGCAAAATATATCGACAATGCCGAAGATCGTCACAAGTTCTCAGCGATGCTGGATCGACTAGGAATAGACCAGCCAGCATGGAAAGAGCTCACCACTCTTGAGGATGTAGAGTCCTTCGTAAAAGAGGTCGGGTATCCTGTGCTGGTTCGCCCATCTTATGTACTCAGTGGAGCTGCGATGAATGTCTGCTCCAACGATGAGGAGCTAGAGCGCTTCCTAAAGCTTGCTGCAAATGTATCGCAAAAGCACCCTGTTGTGATCTCCAGCTTTATTGAAAATGCTAAGGAGATTGAGCTAGATGCCGTGGCAGATAAGGGAGAACTCATTGCCTACGCCATTAGTGAGCACATTGAGTTTGCCGGAGTCCACTCGGGAGATGCCACCATTCAATTCCCTGCTCAAAAGCTCTATATTGAGACCATCCGACGCATCAAGCGGATTGTACGGATGATTGCTCAAGAGCTACATATCTCAGGGCCATTTAATATCCAATTCCTAGCAAAGGAAAATGATATTAAAGTAATTGAGTGTAATCTAAGAGCCTCCCGAAGCTTCCCATTTGTGAGCAAGGTTTCCAACTACAATATGATTGAGTTGGCAACTAAGATAATGATTGGCTCACCATACGAAGCTCCTCTTAAGAATGCTTTCGACTTAGATCACGTTGGTATCAAAGCCTCTCAATTCTCTTTTACTAGGTTACAAAAAGCCGACCCTGTACTAGGAGTGGATATGACCTCTACTGGCGAAGTAGGATGTATCGCACGTTCTTCCGACGAAGCGATACTACAAGCAATGCTCTCTGTGGGTCATCGGATCCCTAAAAAGGGAGTACTAATGAGTACTGGTGGCGTAAAACAAAAAGTGATGCTACTAGACTCAGCTAAACTTCTAAGAGATAAAGGCTATATCATCTACGCAACAGAAGGCACCCATCGTTTCTTGATGGAAAATGGAGTGGAGAGCACATTGTGCTACTGGCCTAGCGAAGAAGGCACCCCTCAGGCTCTTGAATTACTTCATAGTGGAGATGTGGACTTGGTGATCAACATCAATAAAAACCTTACTCCTGGAGAGTTAACCAATGGTTATAAATTGCGTCGTGCCGCTATTGACCACAATATTCCGCTCATTACTAATGCCCGACTTGCTAGTGCTTACATACACTCATTCTGCACCATTGAAGAAGACAGCATTACCATCTCACCATGGTCAAGCTTTGTGCAGTGATGAACTTCACTATACGACGAAAAGGGTCTCGCCAATAGC
>NZ_HF988902.1:14762-19052 GCF_000435035.1 Porphyromonas sp. CAG:1061
ACTAATTAACAGTCACATCACTTGAAGTTATCTGCCACCTCAGTAGCCAACTCTTCATCGATCAAAACACGACCACAGTACTCACAGGCAATAATCTTCTTATGCGAGCGAACATCTATCTCGCGCTGTGGAGGAATCAGATTAAAGCAACCAGAGCAAGCATCACGCTGAATAGGGGCAACAGCTACCCCATTGTGTGTAGATTTGCGGGTCCGCTTAAAAGCAGCGAGCAATTGAGGGTCAATCAACTCTTCTAATGACTTAGCATTAATTCTAAGCTTCTCTTCCTCTGCCTTAGTATCGGCGATGATAGCGTCTAGCTCCTTCTTCTTTACTTGATAAACCTCCTGGACCTCCTTGATATCTGCAGTTAGTGCGCCGATATCCTCTTTGATATACTGGTTATCCTCTTGATATTCACGGATAGCTTTTTCGTACTTAAGAATATCTAGCTCCAGGTTTTCGAGTTCCTTAGAGATGGCATCATACTCCTTGTCGTTACGTACATCATTAAGATGCTGCTTGTACTTCTCGACCATTCCTTCAGCAGTCCTGATGCTCTCCTTAGCCTTCTCAATATTATGCTTATTTTGATCTATTTGATCTTCATAGCGCTCCTTTCTTTTGTGCTTGCCCTCTAAGTCATCAGCAAGCTCTTCCACTTCCATTGGAAGCTCTCCTCGCATCGTTCGGATACGATCAATTTCAGAGGAGACAATTTGCAACTGATATAGAGCCTTTAGGCGCTCCTCCACCGATATTTCCTTTGGACTTTCTTCTTTTTTCTTAGCCATAACTATTACCACATTATTATGAGATATAATGCACGGGATTGACACACGATTCTGCACTATAGATTGCAAAGTTACCTTTTTTTTCAGACATAATCTCTTTTAGCAACTCTTTCGTCAATAATTCCGATTCATAGTGCCCAATAGTCATAAGGAGTATCTCCCCCTCCGCATCATAATAATCATTATACTTCGCCTCCCCAGTAATAAAGATATCGGCTTTTTCTTCGATGGCCATAGGCATCAAAAAGTTTCCAGAGCCCCCACAGTATGCCACTCTCTTTATCTTTTCGGTCAGAGGCTTGCTATGAGCCACATGAGTAATTGGCTGGAAAGCCTTCATCAGCTCTACCACTTCACCTATTGAGCGTGGACTAGGCAAATCACCAATCACCCCTGCACCCACGTTAGGATTTCCCTCGATAGGAGACAAAATCTTTACATTTTGAAGCCCCATCTTACGCGCCCAAAATATATTCACCCCCTCATCATCATTATCCAATGAAGTATGTGAGGCGTAAAGTACGATATCATGCTTAATTGCCTTTATGATTACTCGATTGATGTAGTAATCTGGAGTAATACTTTTCACGCCACGAAATAGTGCTGGATGATGCGTCACAATCAGGTTACACCCTTTTGCAATAGCTTCGTCCACTACAGCTTCAGTCGTGTCAATTGCCACCAACACCGCCCGGAGTTCCTGAGACGTATCGCCACATTGCACGCCACTATTGTCATACCCTTCCTGCTGAGATAAGGGCACTCTCTCCTCCAAATAATCTAGTAATTCTCTTATCTTCATTTTATTCCTCTTTCATTTAAGGCCGCCACATATTTCCTAGCATTCTTCTGATGCTCAGGGTACGTAGAAGCAAAGCTATGATACCCACTAAAATCCTCCTTCGCGCACATATATAGATAGCTATGGTCCGATGCCTTCAATACACCGTCAATAGCCTCCATAGTAGGAATACGTATCGGCCCTATTGGCAATCCCTTATGAATATAGGTATTGTAAGGGCTATCCACCTTTAGATGCTTATGTAAGATGCGACGGAGGCCAAACTCTTGCAGTGCAAATTTTATCGTTGGGTCAGCTTGCAAAGGCATCCCCACCCTCAACCTATTAATGTATAGACCAGCGATCATTGGGTACTCGTCCACCTTCGCACTTTCTTCCTGTACGATCGAAGCAAGAGTGATCACCTCATACGGAGTAAGCCCCAGTGAGTCGGCTTTGGCTCTACGCTGGGCATTCCAAAACTTCTGGCTCTCCTCAGCCATACGCTTTGTGAGGTCTGCTGGCGTGATATCCCAATACACCTCATAGGTATTTGGAACTAAGTAATAAACCAACGTAGTATCAGGGATATTCAAGCTACGAAGCAAAAGGGTATCATTCATCGCCCGTGCCACCTCCAAGCTATCTATCATTAGCTGACTTCCCATCCTCCGATACAATTGACTTGGCAATCGATACGAATTGAAGTAAAACGAAATAGGCGTCTGCATTCCATGCACCAATCGATTATAAAGTGCTTGCACCGTCATCTTTGGTTCAATCGTATAGCTCCCCACCTTAGGGGCATTACTAGTGCGACACTTGAGATGAAGCTTTAGATCACCTAAGAGAGGGGCATCCGTGGAAGCGACAATACTATCTACCACATCACTCCAAGAAGCATCTGGATAGACAAATATCCGTACCGCTTTGTCGCTAGAAGTATTGAAAGCTGGTTGCCTAGTAAAGCGATAATAGGCAGTACAGAGACCTACCACGATCAATAAGAATAGGGCTCCAATCCCCAAAAGCAGCTTATGAGGCTTCTTCATCCCCTACCTTATCTGCTAAATAGACCAAAGAAACCACCGCCTTTCTCATTATCCTCGTCCTGCTCTGCTAGAGAGTTATGATGAGCAATCGCCTCCTCAATAGTCATCTTAGTTTTGCACAAGTGGAGATTATCCGCCTCCACCTCAAGCCCCTGATTCGCAGCATCGAGTGCTTTATCCAGTTCATTTCTCCTTAGATAGCTTTGAGCTGCCTTATTGAGATAAAAAACATACTGTGCTAAGTCTCCATTCTTACCACTATCTGCTATGATATCCTCTACCACTTCAATATGCTTCTCATAATCCCCAAGGGCAAAATAGATATTTTCTAGGCTAAACTTAGTGCTTGGCTTCTCTGGCAATTCATTTATGTGTGCCTCTATAAATTCAAGGCCCCTCTTTCTATACAACTCTTTTTGCGCCTCATCCTTTTCTTGCGAATGTAGAGAGATATAGACCTGTGCTAGCTCTTTGATGCTATTCACTTTGCGGATACCCTTTTCAATACACTCCCGATAAAGCTTTTCCGCCAAGTCATAATTCTTCATTTCCAGAGCTTTCCTTGCTTGAATGTAGAGACCATTATTGTGGCTTGTTGCTCCTGGCACGCCACTATCCATCTGTGCCGATAACTCCTCCAGCATAGCAGTAGCTGAGTGGCTACTAGGGTAAGCATAAAGAATATTTTGAAGCACCATCTTGGCCCTTATAAAGTCTTCTTCATTCACCAAGTCCATAGCGATAGCCAATAGACCACCAATGGTATTAGGCCTGTGAATGCTCTTCGCGGCAGGACCTTTGTGATTTGAGCCCCTAAAATAAACCACCTTAATCCCTTCGCCAACCATATTAAGCAGATCCCTATCCACGATATCTCCACGATTATAGAAATACCGCTCTCCAGTCTCCACATCATCAATAAAACCAAATTGATAGCTTGGCTTCAGATCCACAATCGCCCCAATCGCAGGCACCTCCTGATCCAAGTCTTGACCCTCGCTCATGATCTCATCAAAGACCGATTGCACCTTCTCCCTCAACGCACGCAATCTTAGCCTATCTTCCTCCGATCTGCGCCAAGTATTGGCCAATGAGGGGTCTCGCTTCGCTAGAGACTCTATCGGGATCTTATCGCCAGGCTTATATTGTCTGAATGATCGCTTGCTAACCTTCGGAGAATCGACTGAAGCCCCCTTTTCAAAAGGTAGCTCCCGCTTCCAAGACCCCTGCTCAGACTTCATTGAGGGGTAGCCCTCTGAATGAGAAGACGCCCGAGGGGTTGATAGACTCTTTACCGGCTCCTTTGAAAAACTTCTAATAGCCTCATCGCGCACCCCAATCACATTCCCATCCTCACTCTCAATAACAATAAAGTCATTATTAAGCTTAACTATTTTACCACCAATTTCCACGTCATTACTCTGCGTGAGGTAAATGGTCTGACCAACACTAAATAAATCACTAATAAAATCAATCATCCTACTTATTATTCTACTAAATTCAAAAACACTATAAAATCAGCTAGATTGACAAATATAGCGATTCACCGTGGCGAAACAAAAATATTTCAAGTTAAACCTAGTTAAAGTGTACAGAAACAGGGGTTACGCATTAGAAAATACTTACCATATGGTTTTTATCGGGGGGGGGGCTATGTGTAGGG
>NZ_HF988903.1:0-3625 GCF_000435035.1 Porphyromonas sp. CAG:1061
ACTCTTGAGGCGGGCTTTGCCCTGAAGGGGAGTGCCTTTGAGAAACTGCACGAGGGTGCCCTCCATCCCTGCACGTGGGAGTAGGCTTTGGTAGCTACCAGTGGGGTCGGCTCTGTGTACCTTTCCGAGCATAGTGGCAAGGAAGTAGGCAGAGACCCTATTTTCGGGTGAAAGCCCCGAGCCGTCCATCATCTCGAGTTCGCGGGTATTGATGCCTCGGCTAGTCCAGTAGCGGTGTACCTCATTGACGGCCGTTTGTGTGGCATTCTGCCCTGGGAGTGGAGTCTTGCCCCAAGTGAGCTGCCGGAGCAACCCTTCGGCAAAGAGGTTGTGGCTATAGTGCAGGGTAGTCTGCACAAGCGTGCGGAGGGGTGCCGATTGGTAGGTGTAGAGGAGCTGGCTCTCTGCAGGCGTGGTGGGGGCTACCCGAGCTTCGCCTTGGGTGGTGATGCCTTGTGCCTTGAGCACCTCCTGTAGGTGGTGGGCAACGAAAAGAGGGGGATTGGGGAGGGCACCACGGATCCGCAGTTTCTCTACTCGCTGAGGGTAGGAGCCTGTGATATCGTAGCTGCCATCGGGGTGAGGAAAGGCCGAGATATAGAGAGAGTCGCGGTGGCTGCTAGACGTGACTTCGTAGACTTTCCGTAGCTCGAGCTGAGGCACGGTGGGGGTAGTGTAGTAGCTCTCCCCATGCTTGGTAAAGTGGAGAGAGTAGCTATTATCGTAGGCATTAAGGCTCCAGAAGCCGGGTGCGTAGGCATTACCCATATCGTAGGCAATCCAGCGGGGGTTGTTGGCTTGGAAGTCACTTGAGGGCGAGAGGGCAATGATATTGCCATTGATCTGGGTGATCCCTTTTGACTTAAGCGCTTTGGCCACCTCTTTAAAGAAAATGTCTTGGTCGCTATTCCAAAAGTACCTTGAGCCGATGGAGGGGTCGCCGTGCCCCACAATGTAGAGGTCGCCCTCCAGCTTCCCTTGAGCAATAGTGCCAGTGGTGCGTATCTCAGTGGGGATGCGTAGCCCGCCACCTCTTTGACTCCAAAGAGTAGCCGTGGAGACCAGCTTCATGGTACTCGCGGGGGTGGCGAGGTGGTGGCTTCGGATGCCTACCAGCTCTTTGCCACTCTCTGCCTCTTGTATTGAGAGGGTCCAGAAGGAGCGAGCTAGAGCAGCTGGTTCGCTTGGAGTCTTGACCCCTTGTGCCTTGGCCACTAAGGGGAGTAGCAGTAGCATGAGGGTGATGCTACTTAGTCTGTGGAATGTTGGTCGGTATTTCGTCATAATTATCTATCTTTGTGCAAAGATAACCAAAATAGGGGTGACCCCTTCGATTTTTATGAAACCAAGACAGATAGAGGAGTTCTTTCGGACACCATTTACTCGCGACCGTATTGCTCGTATCGGCTTCGGCCTATTGATATTTGCAGCTTTGGTATGGCTGATTGCCCGCATAAGCTATTTCCTAATTCCACTCATCATCGCGTGGCTAATGGCCTACCTAATGCTACCACTCCTTCACTTTTTGGAGGATAAGTGTAAGATACGTAAGCGGTGGCTCTCCACCACGATTGTGCTGCTCGTGACGATTGGGCTGGTGGTAGGTCTGCTAGCCATCCTTATACCAAGTATCACCAATGAGGTGAGTAAAGGGTGGGAGATGCTGAAGCGGTATGATATCGGTGCCTATCTGCTGAGCTTGCTACCAGAGGAGCTCTCTTCCCGTAGTCAGCTGATCCAGAAGTGGGAGGAGTTTATGAGCAGCGTCAATATGCAGGAGCTCTTTGGCTCTATCGAGCAGATATTCACAAAGGGGTGGGGACTGATTGAGAGTACCTTTAACCTCATTGCTGGTGGAGCAGTGATCTATATCTTCCTCTTTTACTTGGTCTTCTTGATGCTCGATTACGAAAAGATACAGAAAGGGTTTATGGAGATGATGCCAGTGAGTATTCGCCCCTTTATGGAGGAGCTGGGTGAGGTAACTGGTCACTATGCCAATGCTTACTTCCGTAGCCAAGCACTGATTGCCATGATTTGTGGGGTGGTGATGGCGGTGGGCTTTTACATTATTGGACTGCCAATGGGGATTACCCTAGGGCTCTTGATAGGGCTACTCAATATGATCCCCTATATGCAGACGTTGGGCTACCTTCCACTCGTGATACTGGTGGGGCTACAGTCGGTGATGACGGGCGATAACTTCTTTATCCTCCTCCTAGCTGGCGTTGGCGTGATTGTGCTGAGCGATGCACTCCAACAAGTACTCCTCACCCCTCTTATCCAAGGTCAGTCCCTAGGAATCCACCCTGTAGCTATCATGCTTTCCCTCACCGTTTGGGGCTCGCTATTTGGGTTCTTCGGAATGCTCTTTGCCCTGCCACTCACCATGATCTGCTACCACTTTTATATGAAGTATGTGGTGGGCGCTCCAGTGCCCCTCTCTGGTGGCAAGGGCAAGATGCCTGACTTCCATTTAGGCCATAAAACGAAGGAGGCGGAGTAAAGATAAAAGGCTAAAAAATGGCCTTTGTAACTAATTGATATACAGGAGTCTATTTTTGCTTTAGACGAGTTGCAACTAAGCAATTGACGAGTTGCAACTAACCAATCAGCGAGATGCAACTAAGCTTTTGCTTTGTTGCATCTCAGTTTTTGTCTAGTTAACCCACCAGTTAATCGGAGGGTATATGATTGAAATTTCTAACTATAAAAGAGAGTCCCAACCCAAATAGGCCAACGGCGAATCAATCTCGCCGACGTGACCTATCTGTAATCAGGACTCTTCACAAAGCTAGTGATAATATCTGTATTGCACAATAGTAATTAACCTCGTCGCTTTTGATTTTTTAGAGTGAGAGGGACTAGTACCTATAGGGTCTTGACTAATGGGTGCTGTGAGATTGATGCACTCCCCATTGAAGTGGTCGCGTAGGGAGGGGGCGAGGGTGAGGTCACTAAGCCACGCAGCGTTTGCGGTCTGCTCTTCTGGGCCTCTTAGCTTGGGAGCCCTCTGACTCGTCCGATTAGGTACCCAACTTTGAACCAATTGATAGCGATGGTTGTTTTAGCTATAGGTACAAAATAATTCAATAACCAATTAATTAATAGTCAATATGGCACAAGTAACATTAGGCGGTAACGCCGTTCATACTGTAGGTGAGCTACCAAAGGTAGGCAGTGTAGCTCCCGACTTTACCGTGGTTTATGGTGACCTCTCTGAGGGAAAGCTCTCTGATTTCAGAGGTAAGCGTGTAGTGATCAACATCTTCCCAAGTATTGATACAGGGGTATGTGCACAGAGTGTTCGCACCTTTAATAAGCGTGCTTCTGAGGCCGATAATACTGTAGTACTTGGCGTGTCTCAAGACCTTCCTTTCGCTCTAGCTCGCTTCTGCGGTGCTGAGGGAATTGACAAGGTAAAGACGGGATCACTCTTCCGTAGCGACTTTGGCAAGGAGTATGGCGTAAAGATGTCCGATGGTCCTCTTGCTGGTCTTACCGCTCGCTCTATCGTAGTGGTAGATGCTGAGGGCAAGGTGATCTACACCGAGTTGGTACCAGAGATTACCACGGAGCCAAATTACGATGCAGCTCTAGCTGCCCTCAAGTAATTTGAGTCTCT
>NZ_HF988903.1:3701-5578 GCF_000435035.1 Porphyromonas sp. CAG:1061
CTTTTGCTATGTGATAAGGTGTCTTATCTATAGAAGAGGTAGCGACTTAGCCACAGGGTGAACACTGGGTCGGTGATATAGGTGTGCCCGTTATCGGTATCGATGAGTTCTTTATTGGTGAGTGCATTTTTCACTGCGTTTGCATTTGCGGACGAATTGAGGTTGTAGTCGTCAATAATCCTTTGGCTTGTGAAGGAGTTGTTATTTCCATCGACAATGGCTCGGAGGAGACTTAGCTGGTGGCTTGTTAGCTCTTCAGTTTGTTTTTCAAATAGAGGTCTATTTTGATTAATCAAGTCTTCAATAGCTCGCTCTAAATCATCTTCTGTAGCCCTCTTTTCGGTTCGCCCCCATACTAGCCACGCGAGTTGTTGGACGTATGATGAGTGGTTATCTACTGCCTTTGCGATCTTTTTAGCTAGCTCTGTAGGGATCTCCTTGCCAGTGGTTAAAAATCGCTCAGATATGTAGGTAACCCAATCCTCTGTGCTAATCTTTCCGAGGTAGATCATATCTCCAAACTTATAGAAGGGGTAGTCTTTTCGGCCAAATAGCTCATCCATTAGATGTTTTTTGCTACCAAATAGACAGTAAGAGACCTGCTTTTGGTGCTGCCAAATGGTTCGTAGTTTTTTCTGAAAGGTAAGTGAATTGGCGAACTCCCCTATTTGTTGAAATTCATCAATGCAGATGACTATTCGGCAATTATGCTTCATTGCATACTTTTCAGGAAACTCCAAAACTTCTTCCAGCCCTCTCTCAACGCCCCTTAGGTCTATAGAGAGCGACATTTCTGCCGTAGGGTCTACCCCTAAGGTTACCCTCGGGCTAACTCTTGATAGAAAGTCCTGAATATTTCTCAACCACTCCTCGGCACGAGTGGAAGTCTGTTTTAGAACTGCTGTAGCAAAGGCATTGCAAAACTCCTCCTCAGTACGGCAAGCGAAAATATCAAGGTAGACGATACGTAGCTCTTTAGTCGTCGCCAAAGTAGAGGCCTTTTTGACTAAAGAGGTTTTGCCCCACCTTCTTGGAGAGATGAGAATAGTATTGATACCGTGCTGGAAGTTGCCGATTAGTCGCTCTGTCTCTTTTTCCCTATCTGTGAAGTGCTCGCCAGAAGTGGCTATGCCGAATTTAAATGGTTCTATACTCATATTGCTTGTGTGTTTGTATGCCTTTAGTTGCTACAAATATACCTATAATCTCAAAACTAAGAGGTCTCTTAGTAAGAAGGTTCTTAGTAAGAGACCTCTTAGTAATTTACAAGGTGGGGGTAGGAGTCATTTGGTGGGTTATTTATTACACTATAAGTATAAAATATATTAAATGGCATCTTGGGAGAGGGGGTTTTGAAGCGATTTGAACTGCTGTTTGTATGGTATTGTGAACCAATAGTTTAGGAAGGCGCTTTTTGAGTTGCATCTCAATGATCGGCGAGTTGCAACTAAGCATTTGCTGAGTTGCAACTAAGCGATCGGTTAGTTGCATCTCGGCAAATGCTTTGATACGGTCTCAGATGATGCCGAGATAGGGTCTTCGCTTTTTTGACATATAATGTTGGTTATCAGTTAGATATGCTAGTGAGTGCCCTTTTCCCCTATTTGCCTTGTTTTTTTTGGTTTATTTAACAGGTTTCTCGTGTTTATTGGGGATTTTGTCGGCGTTAGCGAGTCTAAAGGAGAAGCTTGGGTAGGAGCTTGGGGCTATGTCTCTGCCCAACCTTCTCCTCGGCAGGTAGTCCTCGCCCATCTGCCGAGGGGGAAGGCTGGCTTTTTAGGCCGTGGAAGCCCTTCGGGCTATCAGCCGAGGTGTTTGAGGCTCTTTTCCATCTATTACTTACCGAGGGGACGATGTTGAGGATAACCTCCGCGAGG
>NZ_HF988904.1:0-9175 GCF_000435035.1 Porphyromonas sp. CAG:1061
AACGTAGCAGATCGCCTTCGTGCAACAGTCTCCAGAGGGGTAATCCTATCTCTACTACTAACTAGAGCAAAAAGAAGTGGCAATTGGCACTGCGACGGTTATTTTTTGGTACATTTGTGGAATGTAAAATTTAAGTATCAGTGACAGAACGTAATCACCCATTGAAAACATCAAATAAGACAACAATAGCGCTTACAGAAGCTATCGTGGAGGGAATCAAGGAGAAGAAAGGTAAGCACATCACTCTCATAGATATGAGGAGTGTGGAGGAGGCTTTTTGTGACTATATGATAGTGGCAGAAGGCAATACGGCAACGCAGGTAGGTGCCCTCGAAGGGGCGGTATGGGATAAGGTGCTCCAGCTGACAGGCGAAAAACCAATACACACCCATACAGGATCAGGTGAGTGGATAGCTATGGACTACGTAGATGTAGTGGTTCATATCATGGTGCCTGAGCTTAGAAACTACTACGGGCTGGAGCAAATGTGGGCAGATGCAAAGCAGACAATCATCCCTGATGAGGAGTAAGTAAAAAAGAAATAACAAGGTCATGGCACTACAACAAAATAATCCAAAAAACTCTCCAAATCGAAAGAAGAAAAAGGGATTTGGACTGGGATGGGTTTATACCCTGATGCTACTCTCAATTTTGGGGATTTTGCTTTTCTCAAATGGTTCTAGTGGAGAAGAGGTGGAGTGGAGCCGTTTTCAAGCGATGCTCCAAGATGACCTCTTTGAAGAGGTGACGGTATATAGCTCTAAAGGCACTGTGCATGCTGTAGTCAAAAAGGAGGCTGAGTCAAAAGCAAAGAAGTACCAAATTGCTAGTAAGGAAAAGGATCAGAAGCGTCCTTCCCTACTCTCTAAGATTGAGGTGACGTCGGAGATTCCTGGAGCCGGTGCTTTCAATGACCTCTATCAGGAGATCATGGCGGGGAAGAAGCCTATCTCGGCCAAGGTCTCTTATGTCAATAACACCGCTAATTTGCTCAATATCATTATTAGCTTCTTGCCCCTTTTGATTATTATATTCTTTTGGGTCTGGATGAGCCGACGCATGATGGGCAACATGGGTGGAGGCTCAGGTGGCTCTGGAGGTGGCATATTTAATGTAGGCAAGTCTAAAGCACAGCTATTTGATGCCGAGAATAGAGTGAAGGTCACTTTCAAAGATGTGGCAGGACTAAGTGGCGCAAAGCAGGAGGTGGAGGAGATTGTTCACTTCCTTAAGGAGCCTCAGAAGTACACTGAATTGGGAGGTAAAATACCTAAGGGAGCTCTGCTTGTAGGACCTCCAGGAACTGGTAAAACACTCCTTGCAAAGGCAGTAGCTGGAGAAGCGGGGGTGCCATTCTTCTCGCTCTCGGGCTCAGACTTCGTGGAGATGTTTGTGGGTGTGGGTGCCTCAAGAGTTAGGGACCTATTCAAAACGGCCAAGGAGAAGTCGCCAAGCATCATCTTTATTGATGAGATCGATGCCATCGGTAGAGCAAGAAGCAAGAACGCAGGCTTTAGTGGCAATGATGAGCGTGAGAATACGCTCAACCAACTGCTTACTGAAATGGATGGTTTTGGCACTAATAGCGGGGTGATTATCCTCGCTGCGACCAACCGTGTAGACATTCTAGATAAAGCACTCCTTAGAGCAGGTCGTTTTGACCGCCAGATCAGTGTGGAGCTACCAGATGTGCATGAGCGGAAGGAGATTTTCCAAGTGCATATGCGTCCGCTTAAGATGGATGATACGGTGGATATTGACCTACTCTCTCGTCAGACGCCAGGATTCTCGGGTGCCGACATTGCCAATGTTTGTAATGAAGCAGCACTACACGCCGCAAGGGCCAATAAGTCGGTGATCCAAGGGTCGGACTTTATGAGTGCCATTGATAGGATCGTGGGCGGTCTGGAGAAGAAAACCAAAATCACCACGGAGGAGGAGAAGCGAGCTATCGCAATCCACGAGGCAGGGCACGCTACTGTTAGTTGGCTTCTAGAACATGCCAATCCATTGATCAAAGTCACGATTGTGCCACGTGGGCGCTCACTTGGTGCAGCGTGGTATCTTCCTGAAGAGCGACAGATCACAACTACGGAGCAACTACTGGATGAGATGTGTGCTACACTAGGAGGTCGAGCAGCTGAATTTGTCACCTACGGTAAGATCTCTACTGGGGCAGCCAATGACTTGATGAAGGTAACAAGGATGGCACAAGCTATGGTCACCTACTTCGGTATGAGTGAGAAGCTCCCAAATATCAACTATGAGGATAACCAAAATGAATATGGATTTACAAAGCCTTATAGTGAAGCAACGGCTAAGATGATCGATGAGGAGGTACTACAAATCATCAATACTCAGTATGAGCGTGCTAAGCAGATACTTATGGAGCATAGAGACGGGCACCAAAAGATTGCTGACTTGCTCTTTAGTAGGGAGGTGATTTTCACCGAAGATGTGGAGAAAATACTTGGTAAAAGACCGTGGAAGTCTAGGGCAGATCAATTGCTTGATGCGGAAAATAAGTCAAAAGAGCAGGAGTCTACAATAGAAACCCCTACTGAGGCAACGGAAAAGGAATAGTTTTTACAGTCTAAATAGTTTGGCGGTTGGAAGAATAATAGTATATTTGAGGCAGACTGGAGATAGTTATTTTATTAACTCTTAAACCTAAAACAAATATGCTAGACCTAAACAAGTATCCAGCCGAGCCTTTTAGAATTAAGGCTGTAGAAACTGTGAAGATGAATTCGCTTGAGGAGCGAAAAAGACTTATCAAGGAAGCAGGTTACAACACCTTCCTACTCAATTCGGAAGATGTTTATATTGACCTGCTGACCGACTCTGGAACCAATGCGATGAGCGACAAGCAGTGGAGTGGACTGATGATTGGTGACGAAGCCTATGCAGGAAGTTGCAATTTCCATCACCTTGAGGAGACCGTTCAAGACATTTTTGGTTTTAAGCACTTAGTGCCTACGCACCAAGGTCGTGGTGCAGAGAACATCTTAAGTCGTATTGCCATTAAGCCAGGACAATATGTACTGGGTAATATGTACTTTACCACTACTCGCTACCATCAAGAAGCCAATGGGGCTATCTTCTTGGATATTATCCGTGATGAGGCACACGACGCCTCTTGCTCTATTCCTTTCAAGGGGGATATCAATCTGGAGAAGTTAGAGCAGATCATCAAGGAAAAGGGAGCGGAAAACATCGCCTATGTTTGCCTTGCAGTAACGGTAAACCTCGCTGGTGGACAGCCAGTCTCAATGAAGAATATGCGAGAGGTGCGGAATATCTGCAATAAGTATGGGGTAAAGGTCTTTTTCGATGCAACACGTTGCGTAGAGAATGCCTACTTTATCAAAGAGCAAGAGGAGGGCTATGCCGATAAGACCATCAAGGAGATTGTGCGCGAGATGTTTAGCTACGCCGATGGCTGCACCATGAGTGGTAAGAAGGATTGTATCGTGAATATTGGTGGATTCCTCTGTATGAATGATGAGGAGCTATTCCAAAAAGCCAAGGAACTAGTGGTAGTATTCGAGGGAATGCCAAGCTACGGAGGTATGGCTGGTAGGGATATGGAAGCTATGGCAATAGGGCTCAAGGAATCACTTCAATTTGAGTACATTGAGCACCGCATTCGCCAAGTACGTTATCTTGGTGACCTACTCCGTGAGGGAGGGGTACCTATCGTAGAACCCACTGGAGGGCATGCTGTATTTATTGATGCACGTCGTTTCTGTCCGCACCTAACACAAGATCAATTCCCAGCACAGGCACTCGCTGCAAATCTATATGTAGAGGGCGGCGTACGCTCTATGGAGAGGGGAATTGTAAGCGCAGGTAGAGATCCTAAGACCGGGGAAAACCATAGGCCAAAGCTCGAGACAGTACGGCTCACCATTCCAAGACGAGTTTACACCTATGCACATATGCAGGTGGTAGCAGAGTCGGTGATCAAGCTTTATCGCCATGCCGAGACGATCAAGGGGCTACGATTCACCTACGAGCCTCATCAGCTTCGGTTCTTCACCGCACGCTTTGAAGAGATCTAATTAAGACACTTCATATAACAGGGGAGTAGAGCTAATTCCACAGCTCTACTCCCCTACTCTAATATCCACCCACCCAAATGAGCACGAAATAAGTCGCCATCCACTATGAAAGACTGTTACAAGATCGGTACTGCATTCTTTTTAGAGTTTTATTAGTGGTGGCGAAGCGACTCACGTAGCTTCTGGTGATATCGCTTTTTAAGTGAAGCGTTAGAAATGACAGGCGAGACCTCTGGGTGGGTCAGCTTGATTTCGGCAAGCAACCACGCATTAGCCATCTCCACATAGTAGGCAGAATCATTTTCTAGTAGGGCAATATGCTGTAGCACTTGCTCGACACTGACCAGCTCTTGTCGCAACAGTGGAAAGTAAGCAACGATGGAGAGCCTACGAGCGAACTCATTTGGACTAGTTGCAAACTTCTTAGTGGACAAAAGCACCTCTTCAAGGCTCCATAATTTGGCAAAATGTCCAAGCACCTCTTGGTATAGGTCTGATACAGCCCATCCGTCGCATAGCGAATAAAGCACTGGGATAGTTTTTCCGACTTCATCCTCTTGCGTCACCTCCTTTAATACCAGTCCTAACAACAGTTTGTACTCATACCATCTTTCTGCAAGAGGGTATAGAAGTGTAATAGCACCATCGGAAGTTAAGTACTTTGAGAGTTTATGGGCTATTCGTCGTACCACTGGCATCCGTATTCCCAGTATGCTATCTGGATAGCAAGAAACCTTTAGCTTGGTATTGAAAGACTTATAAGATAGGTCGGCAGCAGAGCGAAACTCGTCGAGGAGTTGCTCTACTGCCGACCTCATTTCTTGGTCAGTACAAGGCATTAGCTAAGGCCGTGGATCACACCATCCACCAAATCCATCTTCATAGCAGCTGGCTCCTTAGGCAGACCAGGCATACGCATGATGCTACCCATAATCACCACTACCAGCTCAGCACCAGTATTCACCACCACGTCCTGTACGTTAAGCTCAAAGTTATCAGGAGCACCGAAGCGCTTAGCATCATCGGTAAATGAGTATTGAGTCTTGGCAATACATACTGGGAACTTATCAAATCCCTGCTCCTCAAGCTTCTTAATCGCCTTCATCGCCTTAGTTTCATAATTGACGTGCGATGCTCTGTAGATATTCTTGGTGATCGCATCTACCTTTTCCTTGATAGACATATCATTATCATACAAGAATTGTAGAGGCTTAGAAGGGTTATTGTCAATAGTATCAACCACCACCTTTGCAAGTTCTACGGCACCCTCACCACCTTCGCCAAACGCAGTATTCACTGCAAATGGTAGGTTGTTCTGCTCACAGTGCTCTCTAATCAGTGAAATCTCCTTATCCGTATCAGTGGGGAAGCGGTTGATACAAACCACTACACTCTGCCCAAACTTACGGAGGTTCTCCACATGGCGATCCATATTGCCAAAGCCCTTCTTCAGCGACTCAAGATCTTCAGTCTTAAGGTTCTTCTCATCGGCCCCACCGTGTAGCTTCAATGCCTGAGCAGTAGCTACCAACACACTTGCCTTTGGTTGTAGCTTAGCGTGACGACACTTAATATCAAAGAACTTCTCACCACCTAAGTCGGCACCGAAGCCAGCCTCTGTGATAGCATATTCGCCATACTTCAAAGCCATCTTAGTAGCCATTACCGAGTTACAGCCGTGTGCAATATTAGCAAATGGACCACCATGGATAAAGGCAGGAGTATTCTCCGTTGTTTGCACCAAGTTTGGGTTGATAGCATCCTGCAGAAGGATAGTAAGTGCACCACCGCAACCAAGGTCCTTTACTCTAAATGGCGAACCATCCTTTAGATAACCCACAAGGATATTATCAAGTCTTCTGCGAAGGTCCTTGATATCTGTAGCCAGGCAAAGGATTGCCATAATCTCAGAAGCTGGAGTAATATCAAATCCAGTCTCACGAGGCACACCATTACCTACCCCACCAAGACCAGTAATCACATTACGTAGATTACGATCGTTCACATCAAGCACACGCTTCCAAACGATGCTGCTGAGACCCTCAGGCTTATTTCTATTCTGATAAGCATAGTTATCCACAAGTGCGGCAAGCGTATTATTTGCCGAAGTAATAGCATGGAAGTCACCAGTAAAGTGGAGGTTGATCTGGTCCATAGGCAATACCTGTGCATATCCACCTCCAGCAGCACCACCCTTCATACCAAATACTGGTCCGAGTGAAGGCTCTCTCAATGCTACAAAAGCCTTCTTTCCTATCTTGTTAAGTCCAAGTGCTAGTCCAATAGATACTGTAGTCTTACCGATACCCGCTTTGGTTGGAGTAATAGCTGTTACAAGAATCAGGTTACCCTCATCGTGCTTTTCCTCAAGGAGAGTGCTATCCACCTTGGCCATATACTTTCCATAGGGGGATAGTCGATCCTCTGGGATACCGGCTTCCTCAGCAATTAGGTCAATCTTCTTCAGTTTCGCTTCTCTTGCGATTTCGATGTCTGTCTTCATAAGTTAGTTAATCAATGTTATTCTATAGTTTTACATTACGATCATCACTACCCCTCCCCACACATACAACAAAGGTGCACCCCCATTAGTTCGCTACCTCCTTTATTTGTAGCTGATAAATGGCACTCGCTCCCTCTTCAAAGTCCCTCGCCCTACTATTAGGCACCTTTATTTCCCATATATGCCCCTCCGTATCCGCATCACTCAGCACCGTTTCCGCCTCATATTGCCTCAAGAGCATCATCACAGGATTGATAAGGTCAAAAGGGAAAGTAAGCCGATAGTGACTATAAAGGGTCACCTCCACAATTTCACTATTCTTGATCGCCTCCTCCGCTGCAGTGCGATAGGCCACAATCAATCCACCAGTACCCAGTTTCACTCCGCCAAAATACCGCACTACTACAATCAATAGGTCGGTAAGCTGATAGCTAAGCATCTGACCCAATATCGGCTTCCCTGCGGTACTACTCGGCTCACCATCATCATTTTGTCGCTCTATAGGCTCCCCCTTCCCGATGCGGTACGCCCAGCAGACATGCCGAGCATCATAATATCGCTTTCGCAACTCCTGAATCTCTTCCATAGCCGCCTCCTCCGACTCCACTGGTATTGCAAAGGCAATAAACTTACTCCTCTGCTCCGTGTAAATAGCCTCCGAACGGCTTTTAAGAGTTCGATAACTAGAGACCAGCTCCTCCATCACCCCAGCATCTTATCCAAAATAGGTCGCCAATCCTCACCATTCTCAGGGCAGAAGGTGACAAAGCCCAGCTTCCTCGCCACCTCCGTATTAGCAGGACCATCATCAATAAAAAGTGTCTCCTCAGGGCGGATATCCGACTCCTTCACAATCAGATCAAAAAACCTTCTATCAGGCTTACACACCCCAAACTCATAGGAGGGATAGACCTTCTCAAAAAGGTCATCCACCGAGTAACCACCATCAATCATCTCACCCGACCGAGCATACTCCCAGATAAAAGGATTGATATTACTGATCCCCAGCAACCGTAACTCCTTCGGTAGCTCTTCGCGTATGTAGCGAAATTTATACTGCTGCACTTCGGCAAGGAACCCCATCAAAGCCCATCCTACCTGCTCTTCACTAAGGGCAAGAGAATAAGCTCCGTTCAATGCTTCAGTAAATTCCGCCTTATCATATTGTCCCTCCTCCAGCTTCAAGAAAAGACCTTGTTGCTGGTAAGGATCTAGTAGACCATCTGCATCATGTACTCCTAAAGTCTCAAAACGCCTTACCGACTCCTCTCTATTCAGTCGTACAAATACCCCTCCAAAGTCAAATAATATATTCTTAATCACTCTCTAATTCTCCAAATACCATTGATACAATCGCTCCACTCCCTCCTCTAGCTCCACGCGATGCCTCCATCCAAGGGCATGCAGTCGCGATACATCACAGAGCTTCCGTGGAGTGCCATCTGGTTTCGTGCTATCCCACGAGATCACCCCATCAAACCCCTCCACCCGAGCTATCAATTGAGCCAGCTCCTTGATACTAATCTCCTTGCCTGTCCCGATATTGATATGGCAATTACGTACTTCTTCCGTTCCCTTAGGGTAGAGGTCGGCAACGTCAGTATTCAGAAATAGGTGCACCGATGCATCCGCCATATCCTCACTCCAGAGGAACTCCCTCAGTGGCTTCCCACTTCCCCAGAGTCTTACCTCATTAGGGTAAATCCCCATCTTCGCCAACTCCTCAGGCTCCACAACCCCCTCCACAGGGCGTCGTGCCAAGTCCCTCTTCACGCCGTCCAAGTCACCAATACCCAAGAGCTTTGCCAAGTGAATCTTCCGAATCATCGCAGGAAGCACATGGCTATTCACCAAGTCAAAGTTGTCATTCGGACCATAAAGATTGGTCGGCATCACCGCAATATAATTGGTACCATACTGCAGATTGAGGCTCTCACAAAGTCTAAGCCCCGCAATCTTAGCCAAAGCATACGGTTCGTTGGTGTACTCCAAAGGCCCTGTCAGCAAGGCCTCCTCCCGAATAGGCTGAGCCGCATCACGAGGATAGATACAGCTACTGCCCAAGAAGAGCAACCGCTGCACCCCACACCGCCAACTCTCCCCAATCACATTCTGCTGAATCTGCAGATTCTCATAGATGAAGTCGGCCCGATACCGCTGATTAGCCACAATACCGCCCACCTTAGCAGCCGCTAGGATAACCCCTTCCGGTTGCTCTTGCTCCATAAACCGACGAGTAGCCACGGGATCCAAAAGGTCCAGTTCCCGATGCGTCCGTCCCACAAGGTTATGGTACCCACGTGCTTTTAGATTGTTCCAAATTGCCGAGCCCACCAACCCCCGATGCCCAGCCACATATATCTTACTATCCTTATTCATCACCCTACACACCCCCTGTTAGCGCACTGCACCACCACTACTCTGTACCAGAGCCACATCATGCTCCACCATCTTCTGCACCAACTCCTCAAAAGAGGTTGCCCTCGGATTCCAGCCCAGCTCCTTACGTGCTTTTGCAGGGTCTCCCAAAAGCGTCTCCACCTCCGATGGTCTAAAGAAACGAGGGTCCACCTCCACCAATACCCGACCACTCTTACGGTCCACACCC
>NZ_HF988904.1:9206-10465 GCF_000435035.1 Porphyromonas sp. CAG:1061
CCCCCAAGCCACTCCCCTCCCACTCGAGCTCAATACCAGCAAAGGCAAAGGCAAGCGTTGCAAACTCCCGCACTGAGTGCTGCTCCCCTGTCGCAATCACAAAGTCCCGAGGAGACTCCTGCTGTAGCATCAGCCACATACACTCCACATAATCCTTGGCATAGCCCCAGTCACGAAGGGCACTAAGGTTACCCAAATAGAGCTTATCCTGTACTCCAGCTGCGATCCTCGCCGCCGCCAAGGTGATCTTACGCGTCACAAAAGTCTCTCCCCTCCGCTCACTCTCGTGATTAAAGAGGATCCCATTCGCTACATACATGCCATAGCTCTCTCGGTAGTTGTGGCAAATCCAGTAGGCATACTGCTTCGCCACCGCATAGGGGGAAGAAGGTCGAAAGGGGGTCTGCTCATTCTGCGGACTCTCCACCACTTTCCCAAAAAGTTCCGAGGTACTGGCTTGGTAAATCCGCACTTTATCTCCCATTCCAAGAATCCTAACCGCCTCCAAGAGTCGCAGCGTCCCAAGAGCCACCGTCTCAGCGGTGTACTCAGGCACCTCAAAGGAGACCTTCACATGGCTCTGTGCCGCTAAGTTGTACACTTCATCTGGCTTCACCTCCTGCAGAATACGTAGAAGTGAACTAGAGTCGGTCATATCACCATAGTGAAGGTGCAGTGACCGCCCCTCATGCATATCCCTGATCCACTCATCTAGATAAAGATGCTCAATACGACCCGTATTAAAAGAACTACTCCGACGCATCACACCATGCACCTCATACCCCTTTCCGAGTAAAAACTCAGCAAGATACGAACCATCCTGACCCGTAATTCCTGTAATTAGTGCTACCTTCATGCCAACACCCAAAACTTATTCTCTAAATAGTCAATATTCCCCACTCCCACCCTTACTGCAAAGCTACCAAAAATATCACTCTCTACAGAACCCCCTGCCGAGCGGAGCCAGGGTCTAACAACCTTTTTCAGGAAACCACAGTCCGACTCGTCCGATCCGTCCGACTTGTCCGATAAGCCCCCCCACCAAAAAGGAGGCTAAAAAAGCCACAGTCTCAAGTGGTAAAAGTTTAGTTGCAACTAAGCAATTGCTTTGTTGCATCTCGGCATTTGCTTAGTTGCAACTCGCCGATCGCTTAGTTGCAACTCAGTTTTTGCTTTTATATAGTATTGAATATCAGTTTATTACAAATGCAGAAAATTGCACGAAGTGCCATTCTCATAGAAGAGAGCACCCAGGAGGG
>NZ_HF988904.1:10487-18922 GCF_000435035.1 Porphyromonas sp. CAG:1061
CACCCAGGAGGGTGCTCCGACTTGTCCGACTTGTCCGATAAGACACCCCAAAAGCACCTCTTTTTTTCATTTTACTTCACGTTGTCACTCACTTATCTGCCATTAATTTGGTAGCTTTGTAACCGATTGATTTTTCCATACATTATATAAAGGTATTAGCGATGAACTTTATTAAGGAATTAGAGTGGAGAGGGATGATTCACAACATGATGCCAGGGACCGAAGAAGAGCTTATGAAGGGGCCGGCCTCGGGTTATGTAGGCATCGACCCCACCGCAGATTCGCTTCACATTGGTCACTTGGTAGGAGTGATGATGCTACGCCACTTTCAGCAGGCCGGTCACCGACCCATTGCCCTAGTGGGTGGAGCTACTGGTATGATTGGCGACCCCTCCCTCAAGTCGGCCGAACGCCAGCTTTTGGACGAGGAGACCCTTCGCCACAATCAGGAGTGCATTAAGAAACAGCTCTCCAAGTTTTTGGACTTTGAAAGCGATGCCCCCAATGCGGCAGTATTGGTGAACAACTACGATTGGATGAAAGACTACTCCTTCCTCAGCTTCATCCGCGACGTCGGCAAGCACATCACCGTCAATTATATGATGGCAAAAGACTCCGTGAAGAAGCGGGTAGCAGGCGAAGGTGGTTCAGGCCTTTCCTTCACCGAGTTTTCATACCAGTTGCTTCAAGCCTACGACTACCAATACCTCTACGAGCACCTAGGGTGCCGTGTACAGTTGGGTGGTTCCGACCAGTGGGGCAATATCACCACAGGAGTAGAATTGATCAGGCGCCGCCTAGGAGGTCAAGCCTACGCCGTCACCTGCCCACTTATCACAAAGGCCGATGGCACCAAGTTTGGCAAGACTGAGAGTGGCAATGTGTGGCTCGATCCACGATATACTTCGCCTTACAAGTTCTACCAGTTCTGGATGAATGTCTCCGACGAAGATGCTGGCCGCTTCATCCGCATCTTTACCAGTCTCAGCCGTGAAGAGATAGAGGCATTAGAGGCAGAGCATCGTGAGGCTCCTCACAAGCGAATCCTACAGTCAAAGCTAGCAGAGGAGATCACAGTGATGGTACACTCTCGTGAAGAGTACGACCTAGCAGTGCAGGCCTCAGAAATTCTATTTGGTCGCTCCAGTGTAGAGACACTCCATAAGCTCAACGAAGAGACCTTCCTCAGCGTGTTTGAAGGCGTGCCAATGGCAGAGGTTTCCAAGGATAAGCTATCAGCCTCTATAGGCCTCATGGACCTCTTAGTGGGCGAGTGCAAGTTTTTCAATAGCAATAGTGAGCTACGCAAACTGATTCAAAGTGGCGGGGTAAGCCTCAATGGCGAGAAGGTGACGGACTTCCAGTACCAACCCACCTCTGCCGACCTTCTGAACGACAAGTATATGCTGATACAGAGGGGCAAGAAGAACTTTTTCCTCGTGAAGATGGTGTAGCGGCTTATGCTCCTCAACTATATATGGGTGGCATTCTTCCTGGTAGGGATACTCGTAGGGGTAGTACGGGTAATCACCTCAGGTGATGCCACCCTATTTAGTGAGATGGTGCAGGCACTCTTTGATACTGCCACCACCGCTTTTAATATATCATTAGGGTTAGCAGGGATCCTGGCACTCTGGCAAGGGCTACTTCGTGTGGCAGAGAAGAGCGGCCTCATCGCTCGCTTCGCAAGGTGGACCGCCCCTTTCTTTCAAGTCATCTTCCCAACCCTACCGAAAGGGGCACCCGTACTAGGTACGATGCTGATGAATTTCAGTGCCAACCTACTGGGGCTCGACAATGCAGCTACCCCATTGGGACTGCAGACAATGAAGGAGCTACAGACCCTCAATCCCAAAAAGGATACCGCATCTGATGCGATGATCATGTTCCTCACCATCAATGCGAGTGGGCTCACCCTCATCCCCATCACCATCATCATGTTCCGACACCAACTGGGGAGTGCGTCGCCGGCCGATATCTTTCTACCCATTCTCATAGCAACGGGTGCAAGCACCCTTACGGCGGTATTGCTGGTATCGTGGAAGCAGAGGATCAACCTACTTAAGTGGCCCTTTCTACTTCCAGCAGGTCTATTTGTAGCACTGGTCGTGGCCCTTTCGTTTATGATCAAAGGGGCCGATAAAGAGCTCCTCACCACCTACTCTACCGCCATCAGCCATGTGGTGTTGCTGGGTGCCGTGGCATTATTTATAGGCAGTGGCCTCCTCGCCAAGCGAAATGTGTATGAAGATTTTATAGAGGGGGCAAAAGGGGGATTCCAGACGGCGGTGACCATCATTCCCTACATCGTTGCCATCCTAGTAGCAGTGGCGCTATTTAGAGCCAGTGGTGCCATGGACTGGCTCACCATGGGGGTCGCCACGCTATTTGGAGCCATAGGAGTAGATACCACGTGGGTAGATGCACTGCCAACGATTCTGATGAAACCTCTCAGCGGAAGTGGGGCGAGAGGATTGATGATTGATGCCATGTCCACCTTTGGAGCCGATTCCTTTGTCGGTCGCCTAGTCTGTATTGTTCAGGGCACCACCGATACCACTTTCTACGTGCTGGCACTCTACTACGGCAGTGTGGCCATCACCAAAACCCGCTACACACTTGGCGTCTCGCTCATTGCCGATGCAGTGGGAGCGGTGACAGCAATTTTATTGGCTTATGCATTTTATGGGTGATGAATACATTTGGTAGATATTTTAGGCTCACCACATTTGGCGAGTCGCATGGTCCTTATGTGGGTGGAGTGATCGATGGTTGCCCCGCCGGAGTGGAGCTAGATCTCACGTTGATTCAAGAGGCACTACAACGTCGTAAAGGATTGGCAGGGGTCAGTACCCCACGCACCGAAGCCGATCAGCCAGAGTTTATCTCAGGCCTAATGGAGGGAAAAACAACCGGCACACCCCTCGCATTTCTTCTGCCAAACCAGCAGAAAAGAAGTGCCGACTACGATGCCCTCAAAGAGGTCTATCGCCCTTCTCATGCCGACTTTACCTATCAGATGAAATACGGTATCCGCGACCATAGAGGGGGCGGAAGGGCAAGTGCCAGAGAGTCGGTGGTACGCGTGGTGGCAGGGGCAATCGCCTACCAATTGCTCCGAGAGCAGGGAATAAGGCTCAGAGCCTTCACCTCGCAGATAGGCGAAATAAAACTCCCAAGCCACTACCAATACCAGTGGGAGGAACTAGGAGAGGTGGGCTGTCCAGACCCTCAAGTAGATCAAGAGATGCACCAACTCCTCACAAAGGTGAGGCAGGAAGGCGATACCCTGGGGGGCGTTGCTACCGTAGTGGTAGAGGGGGTGCCCGCCGGTTGGGGAAGCCCACTCTACAGCAAACTCAATGCTCGGCTAGCAGAGGCAATGCTCGGCATCAATGCCTGCAAAGGTTTTGAGATGGGAGATGGATTTGAGTTAGCATCAATGAAAGGGTCACAAGCCAATGACGCCTTCACCTCGGAGAAGGGAGTGATCAAGATGACCTCCAACCACTCTGGCGGCGTCTTGGGCGGTATCTCCACAGGAAGCCAGATCTATTTCCGAGCAGCCTTCAAACCGATCCCCTCCATCGCCATACCACAGCAAACCGTCACCACCTCCGGTCAACCAACAGACATCACCATAAAAGGGCGCCACGACGCCTCCGTATTCCCCCGCGTCCTCCCCATTATTGAAGCGATGACCAGCCTCGTCCTCGCCGATGAGATGCTCGCCTCCAACCACTAAAGGAAAAGGTCGCCTTGTTGCCACCCATTTTCACGCATTCTTCGTTCTATAAGGTGTACAAATTGGTAGTTTTTCCACCCCCACTTAGGAGCCATCAATAGCTCAGGAGGGGATTGGGAAACGAATCGATCAAGATATATTCTTCTTGGCAACCTCCGTAGAAGTCTACAAATCACATCTACATACTCCTCGGGTGTGAAAAGGCTGAATGTCTCAGGATTGCTCCTATATTGATGAGCCATAATCGTTCCCTTGAGGATCTGTAATTGGTGCATCTTAAGCGTAGTGATGGGGAGAGATGCGAGGCGATCAATGTGCAACTCAAAGTCGGAATAAGCCTCACCAGGTAATCCTATAATAAGGTGTGCCCCTACTGTAATACCCCGTGCAGTAGTAGCATAAATCGCCTTTTCAGCCTCTGCAAATGTATGACCACGATGAACTCTTTCAAGCGTCTTATCGAGTGTACTCTCCACCCCATATTCAATTGCCACAAACGTCCGCTGATTTACTTCAGCAAGATAATCTAGCACCTCCTCATCAACGCAGTCTGGTCGCGTTGCCACAACAAGACCTACCACATCAGGGGTAGCCAAGGCCTCCTCATATAGAGCCACAAGGTGGTCCAAAGAAGAATAGGTATTGGTATATGATTGGAAGTAAGCTAGGTATTTCATATTGGGGTACTTACGTCCGAAAAAACGTTTTCCAGCCTCCAACTGCTCAGCTACTCCGCCTTTACCTACATAGCTAGGGCTAAAAGAACTATTGATGCAGTAGGTACACCCGCCCCTCCCCTTAGAGCCATCACGATTGGGGCAAGTCAAGCCTACATTCACCGAGAGCTTCTGCACCTTAAAATCAGGAAAAACACTTCTTAGATAGCTTCCATAGTCATTAAAAATCCCCTCACTTATCATACCACTACTATAAAAAAGAAAAAGGCTGTCTCACGACAACCTTCAATCTTAATATTAACCTAAAATCTAATACTATGAAAAACACGGTGCAAAGATAAGAGATATTTCTTACTTATGCAAGTATTTAGATGAATATTTTTAGGAAGGGCGCCGTTTTAATCTATTTTACGCCTTAATTAAGTCATATTCTATATTATTTAAGCACTTCTACTCCCTCTCTTATCACTTCAAATGGTTCTTGAAGGCAAGAGACTACAGTGCTATCTACAAGTTGCCCTATTCCTCCATCTACTACATAAGCCACCTCATTTCCCCACTGCTCTTCCATCAGACTTGGGTCATAGCCATAAGCTTCATCATCAGTACTATCTCGATCTAAAGGCAGTGAAAAACCAGTTAAGGGATGACCAAAATAGTCGACAAGCTCTCTCACAAAACAATGTCTAGGTATACGAATCCCTACCTCCTTACGCCCACGATATAGCCGTGGAAGGTTGTGACCCGCTGGTAAAACAAAGGTAAAGGGACCTGGACAATTGCGACGCATGAGTCGAAAAGCTGAGTCATCCATACGAGCATATTCACTAACCTGTGAGAGGTTGCTCAAGAGGAGTGAAAAGGTAGTACGCTCTACTTCAACTCCCTTTATTCTGGCTAATTCCTTGACACACACCTGATTGAGTGCGTCACCACACAAGCTGTATCGAGTGTCGGTAGGGAGAATCAAAAGCTCTCCACGCCCCAAAGCCTCAGATAGCGTTGCAAGCACCCTCTCTGGTGTTGCAGAATCATCATACACCTTAATCATCATCTCTTCTTACAATATAATCCCATAAATAAAAGCTGCTAATAAGATGAGTTGACTAGTCGTCTCCTCTACCAAGCAAAAAGATTGCAGGGCGCTTGTGGTACGAAAGACCTCCCTTTAGATGCTTTGACCAAAGAGAAAGAGGCAAAGTGGTGATTTCCTCCTCACTTGTAGTCAAGTCCACTGCTACAGAAAGGTACAGCGCTGGGGAGAGAAGGTCACACAGCTCTCTTATCAATTGGTCATTACGATAAGGTGCTTCAATAAATATCTGTGTTTCTCCCTTATCCAGCGCACGACGTTGGCACTCTAGTAGCTGCTGACGCCGTGAGGCACGGTCATGTGGGAGGTAACCATAAAAGGTAAAATATTGACCATTAAATCCAGAAGCCATTAGAGAAAGTAAGATAGACGAAGGCCCTACCAAGGGAACCACTCGCATACCAGCACGGTGGCAATCAACCACCACACGGTGACCAGGGTCGGCTACTCCAGGGCAACCTGCTTCACTCATCACTCCCACATCTTCACCCTGACGAAGTAGCTCCATAACCTTCTCCCGAGGATAGGAATACCCTTGATGCTTATCTAGCTCATAGAGCGTCAACGAAGAAATATCTAGCCCTGGCACCGACCGGGACAAATATCTCCGAGCGGTCCGAGCATTTTCCACCACATAATAGCGAAGTCGACCAAGGAGCTCCAATGTCCGCTGTGGTTGATACTGCTCTACCTCCACATTACCCAGCTCTATGGGGATTAGGTAAAGCTTTCCCAATCCTTCATTATTCCCCATAAATATGTTGCAATGCTCTAGAAATATCTGGATATAAGTAGTCAAAACCCAGCTCCTCAATCCGCTCAGAAGCGACCCTCTGGCTGTGCATCAGTGGACCGCCCCAAGCCCCGACAGCAGCACGCCATACACCACGAGGGATAGGTAGAGGGAGTGAGCGTCCACTCTTCATCTGAGCCGATAGTGTAGCTATCTCCCGATAACTAACCCATTCTGGAGCAACGACATTGTACACCCCACGCATCTCACGGTTTTCAATAGCTAGCCAAATAGACCTCATGGCATCACTCACATGCACCCAAGGCACTAGCTGTTGACCTATGCCACACAGTAGGGCAAGTCCATAATTACCACCAACGGCCATATATGGTAGCACTCCGCCATAACCACAAAGCACCTCTCCCATTCTAAGCGATACCCACCTCTTAGCCAATGCTTCGGCCTCAAGTAGATACGCTTCCTCCTCACCACCTACATAGAGACCGGCAAGGAAACCACTCCCGACAGGTGATGCTTCAGTGTGAATGTATGGGTCTAGGCCACTTCCATATATAGCTGTAGAAGAAACGTTTACGAAGCTCTCAAGCTGAGCACCACTAGCCAATAGATGACGCCCGATCAAAGCGGCACCTCCCACACGCTCACGCCACAAGCGATCCCTACCTCTAAGGTCTAGGCGACTTCCCACGCCAGCTATACCAGCCGTATGTACTATATGATTCACCCCCTCTAAAGCGGCCGGGTCTAGCTCGTCACGTAGAGGATTCCAATAAAACTCACCAGCTCTTGAAGGACGCCGACAAAGCAGTCGTACATCATAAACCCCACGATACATCCTCTCAAAGTGTCGAGCCAATAGCTCCTCACCACCTGTTACTAAAATCCGTTCCATCTTCTTCTCGCACTCCTATATTATATAGTATATTTCATCACTCCCATACCTCTTCTTCAAAGATACAAAAAAGTAGCAACCACCACAAAAACGTCTCTTTATAACGGTCCTAAATTACCTATTAAATAGCGGTTTATTGGCGATAAATGAGTATCTTTGTAAAGTAAGCCGATAATTAAAATAGTTTATAAGTAAGGTTATGGCACCATCTGTTGGATTTTGGAAAGGTTTTAAGCGGACACTTCTTGTGCTGATCGTATTGTGTCTGATAGGTAGTGTACTCTTCTTTGTACTACTACCAGGCGCCAAGGGGCTACTCTTTGGGGGTTGCACCTTGATTTTGGTGGTTAATCTAGCATTGATGCTGATATTTGTCCGTGCCAATGACCAAAAACGCCCAGGCACTCGAAGCAGAGATAGAGAGCCGAAGCGCTTCGACTTTCATAGAGATAGATAGGTTATTCAACTATATAATTTAGATAAGAAAGATGAGAACAATTAGTCCACTTCAAAAGGCTCGCTCAAAATATGAGCCTAAACTTCCCAATGCACTAAAGGGCAATGTAAAGGTAGTAGAGGGTAATCCTACCCACTCAGTAGATGACCAAGAGGAGATTAAGCAACTCTTCCCAAATACCTACGGACTTCCTACGATTGCGTTTGAAAAGGGAGATGCGCCATTGCACACCAAGCCAATCAACGTCGGCGTGATCCTATCAGGTGGTCAAGCTCCTGGCGGACACAATGTGATTGCTGGTATCTTTGATGGTATCAAGAAGATCAATAAAGAGAGTCGGCTCTATGGATTCTTAATGGGTCCTGCCGGACTTATCGACCATAAGTATATGGAGATCACTAGCGATATTATGGATGAATACCGCAATACTGGTGGTTTTGATATCATAGGGTCTGGACGTACCAAGCTCGAGACTGAGGAGCAGTTTGATAAGGGTCTAATCATCCTTCGTAAGCTAGATATCCAGGCACTCGTCATTATCGGTGGTGACGACTCCAACACCAATGCATGCGTTTTGGCAGAGTACTACAAGAAGATCAATGCTGGTGTACAGGTATTGGGTTGCCCAAAGACTATTGATGGCGACCTTAAGAATGAGCAGATTGAGAGCTCCTTTGGTTTTGATACCGCCACTAAGGTCTACTCTGAATTGATTGGCAATATCCAGAGAGACTGCAACTCTGCACGTAAGTATTGGCACTTCATCAAGTTGATGGGTCGCTCCGCTTCGCATATTGCTTTGGAGTGTGCTCTTCAA
>NZ_HF988904.1:18946-19932 GCF_000435035.1 Porphyromonas sp. CAG:1061
CTCTTCAAACCCAGCCTAATATCTGCATCGTCTCTGAGGAGGTACTGGCAAAGGAACAAAGCCTTGATGATATCGTCACCTACATTGCTCAGATCGTGGCTGATAGAGCGAAAGAAGGCCTTAACTTCGGTACCGTATTGATTCCTGAGGGTTTGATCGAGTTTATCCCAGCAATGAATGCCCTCATTGCCGAGCTCAATGATCTATTAGCCCATGAGGGCGATGCATTTGCCAAGCTAAATAAGGAAGCTCAGAGAGAATTTGTGATAGACCGTCTTTCTGCAGAGAATAGCAAGGTCTTCAAGTCACTGCCAGAGGATGTGGCACGCCAGCTCACTCTAGACCGTGACCCTCACGGCAATGTACAGGTATCGCTGATCGAGACTGAGAAGCTCCTTGCCGAGATGGTTAAGGAGAAGCTCAAAGAGTGGAAGGCAGAAGGTAAGTGTGTAGGTAAATTTAGCATCCAGCGTCACTTCTTCGGGTACGAAGGTCGTTGTGCTGCTCCATCCAACTTTGATGCCGACTACTGCTATAGCCTTGGCTACAATGCAGCTCAATTGATTGCAGCAGGCAAGACGGGCTATATGAGCTCTATCCGCAATACTACTCGCCCTGCAGCAGAGTGGAAGGCTGGTGGTATTCCTATCACTATGATGATGAATATGGAGCGCCGCCACGGTTCTATGAAGCCTGTTATTCGCAAGGCACTGGTAGAACTTGAGGGCAAGCCTTTCAAGACCTTTGAACAGTATCGTGATAAGTGGGCTCACGAGACCTGCTTTGTTTATCCAGGACCGATCCAATATTTTGGACCTAGCGAGGTTTGTGACCAGACAACTGAGACTCTTCGCCTAGAGCAAGAGTAAGACTTAACAAGCATATTTAGAGGAGCAAAGGGAGATAATGAACTCCCTTTGCTCCTCTATTTTTATGATCGGATCAAAATGAAGGAAGAGAATGTTGCACGAAGTGCCATTCTCGCA
>NZ_HF988905.1:0-5887 GCF_000435035.1 Porphyromonas sp. CAG:1061
CAAAAAAGGAAGCGAGAACTGAAAATATCTAGTACCTTAACTTCTCGCCCAGAACCCATCTGCTTTGAATCCCTTAAGGATTACCTCCTTTATCAAGCTACCAAGGGGGCAGAGGAGCGGTATGGTGTCCCACTTTCGACCAAGATCCAACAACGGTTAGCACTAGAGCTAAGAGCAGTGGAGGAGGCGGGCATCACCCCTCAAATTGCTATGCTCCACGAGCAAATAGTCAAAGCTAAGCAACAAGGGGTGCTAATCGGCAATGGCCGAGGCACCGCCCCTAGCTCTTTGTTGCTTTATGTGCTAGGCATTACGAGGGTGGATCCCCTAAAGCACGAGCTCCTCTTTGAGCGATTCCTCAACCCCGACGCCCTAGGCAAAGTGAGCATAGACATAGAAGTAAGCGAGAGAGGTACTTTGCCACAGCGTAAGGAGGACCACCCCTACACCCTCCTTTATGATTCTGATGCGATAAGGATAGGATGGCTCACACTCAGCCACCTCACATGGCTCCAAGATCGCATGGAGAAAATAAAGCATCGGTTAGGAAAGGAGATCCAACTTGAAGCGATCCCCACCGACGACCCCGATACGCTCCGATCCATTGGCAAAGAGCGTGGAGGGAGGTGCTATCTCCTCGAAGCCTCCCGCCTACAACAGCTTTGGAAAGAGATAAAGCCCGATAGCTTTAATGACCTAATATTCTCCATCGCCATCCTGTACAGCAAAGGGCAAGAGATCGCCCCTACCTATATCGCCCGAAAGCAAGGCAAGGAGCCGATCAACTACCTCCTCCCTGTAATGGAGTCATACCTCAGCGAGACCTATGGCATCACCCTCTACCAAGAGCAGATAATGCAGTTGGCACAAGCGATTGCCAACTTCTCCCCTGGGGAGTCGGATAGACTTCGGCTAGCATTATATCGTGGGCTAACCGACGAAGCTACCAAGATGCGAAGCCAATTTCTCGCTGGTGGACAAGAGCAGGGGTATGACAAAATAATACTCGAAAAGGTCTGGAGTGACTGGGTAAGGATAGCCCCCCTCACGGTCAATAAAAGTCACATCGTAGGTGCAACTCTGCTCGCCTACCAGATGAGCTACCTCAACACCCACTACCCCGTGGAGTAACTCACGATTGATTTTGCAGGTGCGGAATCAAGGGTTTAGATTCGATAGGTAAGATCCTAAATAATTTCCTTACTTTTGTGGCGTTATACTTTTTTTGAAAAACATGAAAGAGATATTGACTGCAACTTAACTACCATTAGTATCTGGTGGTAATTGTAACACTAGTAAGGAGAAAAAAGGAATGATTGTCATCATTAATGGCATAAAATACATTCTTTTGCCCAATGGAGTGTTAACCCCATTAGAAGTATATTAAAGGGTAATCTAGCCGTGATAAATTCATTTGTTAATTCAAGATATGAGCACGCTTCAAAGTAGATTTAAGCTAGTTATTATATTATTATTTATTCCGATATTGAGCTTTGCGCAGTATCATATTACAGGCACTTGCGTTGATGAGCAGCAACAACCGTTGCCTTCTGTTATTGTCAAGTTAACAAAGAGTAATAACAGAGAGGTCATAAAGCATACTGCCTCTAATAGTGATGGGAAGTTTCTCCTCCAACCTATAGATAGAGGGGAGTATCATCTCCAGCTTTCGTATATAGGCTTCAAAGAAGTTGACACATTGATAGTAGTCCAAAATAGCATTGATATGGGAGCAATATCTCTAGCTATGGACTCCAAACTGTTAAATGAGGTGGTCATCTCTGCTCAAGTGCTTAATAGCTTTGGCAATAGAGATGAAATCCTCTTGACCTCGGAAGCTCTCAGCGTGGGGAATAATGCTTTAGATGCGATAAGCAGCTTACCTCAATTCAAGAAAAACTTTATGGATGAGCAGCTCATTACCGTTGATAATAAGTCCATACTCATCCTAATCAATGGTAAGAGAGCTACCTATAGAGAGCTGCAACAGATTTCGTCCAAAGATGTACAGAAGCTAGTGTACTATAGCGAGCCTCCAGCTCGCTTTGCTCACGAAAATATTGGTGCTGTCTTGGAGGTTCAAACAAGAAGGAGCAAAAGCAAGAGCCACTATTTCTATCTTGATGCGAAAAATTCATTTACAACAGGGTATGGTACCAATATGCTGAATTACACTTACTCCGATGAGAATAATCAGTTTACAGTTGGGGGATTTTGTGACTACCGAGCTCTCAATGATAATCGCATGAATAATGTCTATAAATATGGCGATGGAACGAGCAATACATATGAAGGTCTCCCTGGTAGCTATAAGGGGTATTACAACATTGGACAGATGAGGTATAGAAGATATTTCAGCAATAATGCCTTCGTGATATCTCAGCTTGAATATAGACAGAGCCCAGGGCACGAGAAATATGAACAGAGCGTGACAAAGATCTTTAATAATAGAGAGTTGATAGGGAAGAGTGGGAGAGACTTAAAGAGCAATTATAATAGCTTAGCATTCGATTTGTATTACCACCAACCTCTAGGAGAGAATAAACTTATTGGCATCAACTTTGTGAATACCATAAGTAATTCAAAGTCCAACAATAGTCTGAACAGAGTTATGGAGGGAGCGAATAAAGATTACGATTACACTTACGAAAATCTGACTCACAATAAAGTGTACTCACTAATCGGAGAGGTTCTCTATCAAAACGACGCTTGGAACTTTGGTGGACTATTTAGCCATGAGCAGCTTAGGCAGTCTGTGGGAGGGGACAAAAGCTCTCCACAAAACATCTCTAGCAATAAATTATATGTCTATTCTGACTATTCTGGTAGACACGATATGCTGAGTTATAATTTGGGAGTTGGACTAGAGTATTCTGCATTAAAAAACGGCGAGAATAAGACTTTTCGCTTTGTGATTCCGAGACCAGCTGTTACACTAAATTACAAGCTCGGCAAATCAAGTTCACTAAGATTGAATACAAACATTCAACCGACTCTACCTAGTTTAGGATACCTAGCCGATTCTCCTATATCAATAGATGAGGGATATTACTTTAGAGGCAATTCAAACCTTAAGCCCTACTACACCTCAAGAAATAGCCTAGACTTCCGTTGGAATTCCAGTGATAATAATTTCTTTATTTCCTCTTCTCTTAATTGTGACTATGCTCACAAGCCATTTATGCCTATCATATCATCAGACGGAGACCGAGTGCTGAGAAACTATGAGGCGGTGAAAAATAGTATGATATATGGGGCGTCTGTTAGCGGAAGCGCTCGTCTTTTCGACTTCCTGACGTTACAACCCTATTATCAATTGGCAGTAAAGAAATATGAGACGCCAAATCAAAAGATAAATCACCAGGTACATAGTGGTGGTATTGGTGCCTTGATTGCGTACAGAGCTTTTCAACTTAGCTATTATTTCAACTTTCCATTTACAGACGTCAATGGCGATTTCTTAGTAGATATTGGGAGCAGTCATTTTGCCTCACTTATGTGGAAGCACAAAACACTCTCTTTATCATTGGAGTGGATTAATAATCCTAACCCAACTAGGTCTTACACTGCTCTGCCTCAATTTAGTATGGAGGAGAGTACTGTGTGGAATAACTTTAGAAGCCTATTTTATGTCAAACTAACCTACTATTTTCAAAAGGGCAAATCCAAGAGACATGAAAATGCTGTGATAAGTAACCAAAGTAGAGAGACAGGTCTTGTCACCGAAAATACAGCTAAATAGCATCCCATCTATTTTATTAATTGTTTTCCATATGTGTTTTCAAAATCAGAGAGATACCATGTGTTGATGATGTCATTAATGGAAAAGATTAGTCATCTTATCAATCGCTGTTAGGAGACTCGAAAAGGTCTGGAGTGAATGGGTAAGGGTAGCCCCCTTTACAATCAATAAAAGCCACATCGTAGGCGGTACTCTGCTCGCGTACCAAATGGGCTACCTCAATATCCACTACCCCTTGGAGTAGCCCACGATTGATTTTGCAGGTGCCAATCTTATTGAGAATGTTGCACGAAGTGCCATTCTCGCACATTTGCTTTCAAATGTGCTGAGACTTTGAACGAAGGATGAGATGCAAGGCGCTCGAGACTTTGTCGGAGAAAGATAGCCTTTGAAAGATAGGTCAGGTCCAGTACGATAGGAGTGCTGACTGACCCGCCTTTCAAGGGCTTTTCTTTGGGCAGCAAGTAGCAGGGGAACATAGGCTCAAGCGGGCTGTCAGGAGGCAATAAATCCAACCTTTTGTAACCCACTGATATACAGGGCAGTAAAAACGCCTCAGCCGAGTTGCAACTAAGCAATCGGTTAGTTGCAACTAAGCAAATGATTAGATGCATCTAAGCAAATGCTTAGTTGCATCTAATTTTTTGCCTTGATATACCATCGGGTTATGAAGCTCTATAGCTAGGCTCAAAAGAGGCTATTATGGGCTATTTATTTAGGAGGAAGGTACCTCGAGAGGAGGCACCTTTATCGGACAAGTCGGACAGGTCAGACGAGTCGGACCTTCTGTCTTGAACATCACGGTCGTGATTTTATTGTGCAGTCGTGATTATTTAGTAGATTTGCATATTATGGTGTGGAGGCTATAAATGTAAGGTAGATAGATATTTTATGAGTAGAGATAAAAGGGGTGGTCTTGGCAGGGTTGGTAGCTTTTGGCATTCGCGAGTGATCAGCATCATCAGTATCTCAATGGTGCTCTTTTTGCTTGGTCTGGTGGTACTCCTTGGTTTGGTAGGCAGTGGCTTGAGTAGCTATGTGCGGGAGCAGGTAACGTTTAACGTAGTTCTAACGCCCGATGCCGACCCCGACGAGGTGGCACAGATGCAGCGGGACCTGAGGAAAGAGCCCTTTGTGCGAGAGGTGGTACTGCACTCAAAGGAGGAGGCGTTGGAGGAACTCACGAAGGAGCTGGGAGAGAACCCAGAGCAGTTCCTCGGTTGGAACCCCCTTTCACCCACCTTTGAGATCACGCTTGGTGAGGCTTATGTAGCTTCGGCGGATAGTCTACAATTGGTAGAGCGCCGACTGGAGCAGTATCGACTGACGCAATCACTGGGGTATCGGCAGGACTTGGTGGATAAGCTGAATGATAATATCCGTGGGCTGACGCTGGTGATGGCGCTACTTTCGGGGTTACTGCTACTCATCTCTATGGTGCTGATCAATAACACCATTCGGCTCTTGATCTACTCACGGAGGTTTTTGATCTACACGATGAAGCTGGTGGGTGCCACCTCACGCTTTATCCGCCGCCCCTTTGTCTGGTACAATATCTGGAGTGGTGTGATGGCGGCCATCGTAGCTGGTGGCTTCCTCACTTGGGGCTGGTATTATGTCCGAAATCATTATCCTCTCCTAAGGTCAGTACTGACCGTGGAGAGTGGGCTCATAGTGTTGGCAGTGGTGCTGGTGCTAGGCGTAGTAATCAGTTGGCTTTCAGCTACTGCAGCGGTAAGTAGGTACCTAAGAATGGATGTAAACAAGCTCTACAGAGCATAGTGAATAGATATGGAAGGCAGGGAAGATAAAAGGATCAAAGGATACGGCTTTGGGAAGGTGAACCTCTACATAGCTCTGGCATCAGTGGCGGTGCTGGTGGTGGGGTATCTACTTTTGGCCGGAGGTAAGTCGGAGGACGGAGTGAGCTTTAACGCGGAGGTATTCAATAGCACCCGCATTGGGGTGGCTCCTGTGGTGCTGACGCTAGGGTATGTAGGGCTACTGGTGGCTCTGCTGTGGTGTGGCAAGGGAGCGAAGAAATCTTCAGGAGAGGAAGAGAAGTAAGCTATGACGATAATAGAAGCGATTATACTGGCAATAGTAGAGGGGCTCACGGAGTTCCTGCCGGTCTCCAGCACGGGA
>NZ_HF988905.1:5925-18151 GCF_000435035.1 Porphyromonas sp. CAG:1061
CAAGCCCTGATGGGGATGGAGCCGACCCCCTATGTGAAGGCGTTTACGGTGATGATCCAATTTGGGGCAATCCTCTCGGTGGTGGTGCTCTACTTCAAACGTTTCTTTCGTTTTGACCTTCCCCAGGATATGTGGCATGAGGAGCGAAAGTGGCGGCGGGGGCTGAGCCGTTTTCGTTTTTACTTCCTACTGGTAGTGGGAGTGGTGCCTGCTGCGATACTGGGTCTGCTCTTTAATGACTGGGTGGATGAGGCGCTGGGCAAGGTGTGGATCATCGCTCTTAATCTACTGATTGGAGGTGTGGTGATGCTCTTTATTGACCGCCTAATTCGCAACAATCACAAGGAGGAGGTGACGTATGGCAAGGCTTTTGCCATTGGGCTTTTCCAGACCATTGCGATGTTTTGCCCCGGTATGTCGCGGAGTATGTCTACGATCGTGGGCGGTATGTCGGTAGGGCTGAAGCGCGAGGTGGCGGCAGAGTTTAGCTTTTTCCTCGCTGTACCTACGATGCTCGGAGCCTTTGTACTGGAGGTGATCAAGTTTTGGAAAAGCGATACGCTCTATATCCTTCAGGAGCATTGGGTCACGCTACTCATCGGGAATGTAGTCTCCTTTATAGTGGCGATGGTGGCGATACAGACTTTTATCAAGTACCTCAAGCGACACGGTTTTGCTGCCTTTGGAGTTTATCGTATCTTGGTAGGCGGAGTGATACTTGTATTAATGGGTATGGGGGTGGAGCTAGCCCTAGTTTAGTGAATGATGCAAAAGAGCCAAAGAGATCATAAGTCGCACGAAGTGCCTCAGAATATTTTTTCGGATGGTACCTTTGTGGTGGTGGATAAGCCACTCAAGTGGACCAGCTTTGATGTGGTGAATAAATTTAGGTGGCTACTTTGTAAAAAGCTCGGAGTGAAGCGGCTCAAGGTGGGGCATGCGGGGACGCTCGACCCACTTGCTACGGGGGTGGTAGTGCTCTGCACTGGCCGATACACGAAACGGATAGAGGAGGTACAGAAGTTGCCGAAAGAGTATACGGCGACGCTGAAGCTGGGGGCAACGACGCCTTCCTTTGACCTTGAGAGTGAAGAGGATGCCACATTCTCCACGGAGCATATCACGAGGGAAAAGGTGGAGGAGGTGCTGAAGCAATACGAGGGGGTGATACCGCAGGTGCCACCAATATTCTCGGCAGTAAAGGTGGCGGGTAGCCGTGCCTATGAATTGGCCCGAAAGGGAGAGGGGGTGGAGCTACAGGCGAAGGAGGTGCGGATTGACCGTATTGAGCTACTGGAGTACAGCTTACCCTACATTCGCATCAGGGTGGTGTGTGGCAAGGGAACCTATATCAGGGCTTTGGCAAGGGATATCGGGAGGTCGCTAGAGTGTGGTGCTTATCTGACCGCCCTTCGCCGTGAATCGGTGGGGGAGTTTAGAGCATCGGAGGGAATTGGGGTGGAGCAGTTTGAGGAGTATATTGAGGAACGTATGACTATTGACTAAGAAGGAAAAGGAGGAATATATGAATATGGCGGAGTATAAACTATCGAACTTTAATTTTAAGCTTCCTAAGGAGCAGATAGCACAATACCCTGAAAAACACAGGGATGAGAGCCGTCTCTTGGTACTCCATAAGGATACGGGGGAAATAGAGCATAAGCAATTTAAGGAGATCCTAGAGTACTTTGGAAAGGATGACCTATTTGTGCTGAATAATACTCGGGTATTCCCTGCTAAATTGGTGGGAAATAAGGAGAAGACGAATGCGATGATCGATGTGTTTCTCCTCCGTGAGCTGAATGAACCGATGCTGTGGGATGTGTTGGTGGACCCGGCTCGTAAGATACGTATCGGTAATAAGCTCTTTTTCGGTGAGAATGACGAGCTGGTAGCTGAGGTGGTGGATAATACCACGTCGAGGGGGCGAATATTGAAGTTTGCCTACGACGGCACCTACGATGAGTTTAAGGAGGCTCTTTTCTCGCTAGGAGAGACGCCCCTACCCGACTACATCCACCGACCTGTAGAGCCTGAGGATGAGGATCGTTATCAGACAATCTATGCTACGGAGGAGGGGGCGGTAGTGGTACCAGCAGCTGGTCTTCACTTCAGTAGGGAGCTGATAAAGCGTTTTGAGCTAAAGGATATACGATTTACGTCGCTAACACTGCACACTAGCCGGGTGATGTATGATGAGATTGATGTGGATGACCTCTCGAAGTACAAGATGGGGTCGGAGCGGATGATTATTAATCAGGAGACTTGCGACACGATCAACAAGGCGGTAGAGCAAAAGAAGCGTATCGTGGCTGTGGGGACTTCGGTGGCAAAGGCACTTGAGACGGCGGTGAGTATGGATGGATTTGTGAAGCCGTACGATGGCTGGTCGAGCAAGTTTATTTTCCCTGAATACCACTATGGGCTACAGAATGCGATGGTGACAAACTTCCATATGCCTTACTCGTGGTTGCTGATGTTGGTGGCTGCCTTTGGAGGTTATGACAAGGTGATGAAGGCCTACAAGACAGCGGTGAAGGAGGGGTATCGCTTCGGGCAATATGGCGATGCCATGCTGATTCTGTAAGGATAAGAGAATGGGTGTGAAGCAGACGGTTTTTATTGCCCTTGGCTCGAATATCGGAGATCGAGGTGCCTCGCTAAAGCAAGCTATCCAGCAGCTCTCTATGAGGGGTGTGGAGGTGGTGGCGGAGTCGCAGGTGCTGGAGACGGAGCCGGAGGGCTTTGAGTCGGAGCATCTATTCCTCAATCAAGTGGTGGAGGGGGTGACCGCTTTTTCACCAAGCCAACTGCTAGAGGTGACGCAAGAGATAGAGCGGGAGCTAGGACGGAGCGAGAAGAGCCACTCGGGCATCTACAAGGATCGGAGTATTGACCTCGACCTTATCCTCTATGGTGATGAAGTAGTGGAGCAGGAGGGGCTCACAATCCCGCACCCTAGGTTTAGGGAGCGTCTGTTTGTACTCAAGCCACTGGCGGAGATAGCACCCAACGTGGTGGACCCGGTGACGGGAAAGACAATACAGCAGCTGCTATGGGACGCCTTGTAGCACTCGATATTGGGCGAAAGCGAACGGGAGTAGCCGCTACCGACTTGCTTCAGATAGTGCCGAATGGGCTTGGTTTTCAGCCCACTCACGAGGTGGCTCAATGGCTCAAGGAGTATGCTGAAAAGGAGCCTATCGACCTGATTGTAGTGGGGGAGCCAAAGCAGGCCGATGGCACTGACTCGGAGAGCGTGAAGTATATTGAGCCGGTGGTGAACCGTCTGCGTAAACTTTTGCCAACGGTGGAGGTGGTACGGTTTGACGAGCGATTTACTACGGTGTTGGCTCAAAGGGCGATGATAGATGCGGGGTTGGGAAAGATGAAGCGCCGTGAAAAGGGAATTGCCGATGAGGTGAGTGCGGTAATCATCTTACAAGGATTTATGGAGAGTAGAATATATCAAGAGAAGTACAAGAAGAAGTAATGGAACTACCTATATATGTCTATGGCACAGAGGTGCTACGAGAGAAGACGAGGGAGGTGACGGAGGAGGAGTTCCCGTCGCTAGGGAAGCTAATTGAGAATATGTTTGAGACAATGTACGCCTCGGATGGGGTTGGATTGGCAGCCCCTCAGGTGGGGAAGGCGATCCGTCTCTTTGTGGTCGATGCGGATCCTCTGGGGGACGACTTCCCCGATAGCAAGGGCTTTAAAAAGGTATTTATCAATCCTACAATCACGGCGTATAGTGAGGAGAGCTGTACGATGCAGGAGGGGTGCCTCAGTCTACCAGGGCTGAATGAAAATGTAGATCGCCCCAAGCAGATTACAATTAAGTACCTAGATGAGCAGATGGTGCCTCACGAGGAGAGTTACTCGGGATTTAACGCTCGGGTGATACAGCATGAGTACGACCATCTGGAGCAGACGCTCTTTACCGATAGGGTCAACCCAATGCGGAAAGCGATGATTAAGCGGAAGCTACAGAAGATGAGTCGTGGGCAAGTAAGGGCTCACTACAAGGTGATTACGAAGTAGATATGTTGAAAGTTTTTTGGAGAGTGGTGCTGATCGTGATGGGGCTCCTAGGTGGGAGTACCCTGGCTCTGCAGGCACAGATAGATACCCAACGGGTGATCTCTGTGGGGCAGAACGCGATCTATTTTAAGGACTATGTACTGGCGATACAATACTTCAATTCGGCCATACAGAGTGCACCATATCTCGCTGAACCTTACTATTATCGCGGACTTTCTAAGTATTCACTAGATGATTACCTAGGAGCGGAAGCGGATAGCAGTGCCGCCATTGAGCGAAATCCCTTTCTAGTAGGCTCGTACTACCTTAGGGCCATCAGTCGGCACACGCTCGGCAAGGACTCCCTTGCGTTGGAAGATTACAAGGTGGTGCTACAGGATAATCCCGACCACAAAGGGGCACTCCACAACTCTGCTTTGCTTCGGATGGCACTGAAGGATAGCATCGGCACAAGGGCGACTTTGGATCACCTCCATCGCTATTACCCCGACTATGCTGAGGGGTATATGATAGATGGCGGCTTTCAGCTGGAGCGAGGGGATACAGTAGCTGCAATCGATCTATTTGAGAAGGCTCTTGCCATCTCTCCTACCCTTTCGGGGGCTTACCTCTCAATGGCAGGTATCTCGTACGACAGGGGGAACTATAGCGAAGCGGAGGGGTACATCAATCGGGCGATGGAGTATATGCCAGATAGGGCAGAGCTCTATCTCAATCGAGGGATTGTGAGGTATCAGCAGTACAATATCAAGGGGGCAATGGCAGACTATTCTATTGCCATTGAACTGGATCCAACCAATACCTTGGCACTCTACAATAGGGCACTTCTGCGGAGCCAAGTGGGAGAAATCAATGCGGCACAGGAGGACTTTAATAAGGTGGTGCAGCGGGAGCCGAATAACTACTTTGCTCTCTTCAACCGTGCTATTATCTCAAACCAAATCGGCGACTACCAAGTAGCAGAGGCCGATTTGGATAGAATCATTGAGCGCTACCCTACCTTCTTGCCAGCTCTTGTAGAGCGTGCAGATGCCCGAACGGGACAAGGGAAGTCGCAGGCGGCTCGGGAGGACCTTTACCTTGCCTCGAAGATGACCTACGACAAAGGTACCCTCCAAAAGGCCACGTCACAACAAGCAAAGCAAGCTGCACTGGCAGAGGAAACAGAGCGGGTACGTAGCGAGAAGGATGATAATATCCAGAAGTTTAGGTCGCTCGTCTATGCTAGCCAGCAAAAGGCGTACGATGAACTTTACACGGAAGAGCAGGGTATCCGTGGTCGTATACAGGATAGAGAGGTGTTGATAGAGCCAGAACCACTCTTTACGCTCTCCTACTATGTGGCGGTGGATAAGCAACTGAAGACCAATACCAATACGGCCTACTCCTCGGCCATTGGGCTACCTACAGAGGAGTATGGTGTGCTAGTGGTGGAGCATCTACCCCAGCTATCACAAGCGGAGTTGCAGAAGCACATCAATGCAGTGGATAGTTTTGACCTCAGCATCCCCCACTCTGCCGAAGCAATGATGCATCTGGCTCTCGACCAACTCACCATCAAGGACCACGATGCTGTGGTGCAGACGATGGGGCAGATTATTGAGGCGATACCCGATGACCCAGCGCCCTACTTCCAAAGAGCCACCTCGCGAATCCTTGCCTACGAGGCAGAGAGTGCTAAGGACGGAGAAAGGAATAGCCAAAATAGGCTCGGTATCAGTATGAATAGTACCCTCTCTAAGGAGTACCTCAAGAAGAAAGCTATTTCGGAGGAGGCACTTACCGACCTAAAAGAGGTGCTTGAGCTAATCCCTAATTATGTGCCGGCTCTATTCAACATTGCCTATATCAAGGCCTCCATGGGCAATTATAGCGAGGCGATTGAGTACTACAATCAGGTGCTTAAACTAGAGCCAACACTAGGCTCCGCCTACTTTAATAGAGGGCTCTGCCACTATGCTATCGGGGAGAAGCAACTAGGGGATAATGACCTTAGCCAGGCTGGAGCTTTGGGCTACTTCAAGGCTTATTCTATCATCAAGCGGATGAAGTAGGCGAGTGCCCTTTGATTTGAAAAGTGAAGAGTTATCAAGATGAGTAAAGAACTATCCATCATATATCAACAACTTACTGAGAAACTTGGTGAGCAACTCCTCTCTACCATCGCAGCGGCGGCGGATGAGGTGGGGCAAGAGGTGCGACTAGTGGGAGGAGCCGTACGCGACCTTATCCTCAAAGGAGAGCTCAAGCAAGACCTCGACTTCGTAACCCTCGGCAGTGGCATCCGCCTCGCCAAAGAGCTCTCTCAGCGCCTTGGCAAGGGTGCCAAACTATCGGTATTCAAGTCGTTCGGCACCGCACAAATCCACTGGCACGGCCTGGACTTGGAGTTTGTAGGTGCCCGAAAAGAGAGCTACCGCCAAGATAGTCGCAAGCCGATTGTAGAGGAGGCGACCTTTGAGGAGGACGAAGCAAGGCGCGACTTCACTATCAACGCTCTCTCCATTACACTCAATGGTGAGAAGCGTGGCACTCTGCATGATCCTTTTGGCGGAATTGCCGACCTACAGAATAGCGTGATCCGCACACCGCTAGACCCCGACCAAACCTTTTCGGACGACCCACTCCGTATGATGCGAGCAGTACGCTTTGCTAGCCAGCTCAACTTTCAGGTGTGTGACGAAGCCTTTAACTCCATCCGCCGAAATGCGAAGCGGCTCAAGCCGCCAGTGGTCTCCATAGAGCGTGTAACGACGGAATTTATGAAGATCATTGACTCTTCCAAGCCCTCGATAGGGCTAGGACTGATGCAGCGGACAGGGTTGATGGATCAATATCTCCCCGAAGTTTCGGCACTCAAAGGAGCCGAGACCAAGGAGGGAATCGGGCATAAAAACAACTTCGTCCACACCATCATAGTGGTGGATAACGTAGCGAAGGTGAGTGACAATAGTTACCTACGCCTTGCCGCCCTCTTTCACGATATTGGGAAGCCTGTCACCAAGCGATTTGAGTCGGGCATCGGGTGGAGCTTCCACAACCACGACTATGTTGGTCAGAAGATGTTGCCTAGACTCTTTCGTCGCATCAAGCTTCCACTAGGAGAGCGTTTGGAGTACATCCGAAAGCTCGTTCGCCTGCATATGCGGCCTGCTCAGCTCGCCGATGAAGGGGTGACCGACTCGGCTATTCGTCGCCTTCTCTTTGAAGCGGGAGATGATATCGACGACCTAATGACTCTCTGTGAGTGCGATCTGACCAGTAAAAACCCTGCGAAGGTGCAGAAGTATCTACAGAACTTCGCCCTGGTGCGAGAGAAGTTGGTAGAGATAGAGGAGAAGGATCGGATTCGCAACTTCCAACCACCCGTCAGTGGCAATGATATCATGCATATCTACCAGCTCACCCCACGGAGAGAGCTGGGCTTAATCAAAGAGCAGATCAAAGACGCCATCCTTGACGGGGTCATCCCCAATGAGAGAGAGGCGGCACTAGAATATATGTACAAGCTCGTGGAGGAGCAGTTCCCAGAGTTCAAAGTAGTCAATAGATTAGAGGCATAAGATATGAAGAAGAGTGGAATATCCCAGTTAAAGTTCAAACCGTGGGGCTATGTAATAGGTGTGGTACTGCTATTTTTAGTCATCTCACTTGCCTACTTCACCCCTGCTGCCTTTGAGGGCAGAGTACTCTTTCAGGCCGATGGGGCAGCTGCTTCAGGTACTGGCCGTGATGTGGTAGAGTACAAGGCGGAGACTGGCGAACGCTCTTACTGGACTGGTAGCCTCTTCGGGGGCATGCCTACCTACCAAATCTCCCCCTCCTACCCCTCGGCAGAGGGGATCAAGGTGGCACAGAACCTCTACCGCCTTCGCCTTCCATTCCTCAACTTCCTACCTGGGGATAGCTACCTGATATTCATGCTACTCATAGGCTTCTATATCTTCATGCGTAGCTGGGGATTAAAGCGACTACTTTCTATTGGCGGGGCCATTATGTGGGCTTTCTCAAGCTACTTCCTGATTCTTATTGATGCTGGACACATCTGGAAACTCCTAGCCCTCACCTATATACCACCCACAATCGCCGGACTGGTACTAGCATTTCATCGGCGAAAGTATCTCCTCGGCTTCTTCGTCACTGGGCTCTTCACTGCCCTGCAGATCTACTCCAATCATATCCAGATGAGCTACTACTTCGCCTTCGTAATGGTAGCAATGGTGGTAGCGTGGGGCATCGAGGCGGCACGCAAAAAAGAGTGGTTGCACTTCGCAAAGGCAACTGGTACCGTACTCGCTGCGGGATTAGTGGGCATTGCAATCAATGGCACCAGCCTCTACCACACCTATCAGTATAGTAAAGAGACGATGCGAGGTGGGCGAGAGATTACGGTGCTAGACCAGGCAACTGATAAGCAGGCCACCACTACGGGCCTTGACCACGCCTATATTACACAGTGGAGCTACGGCATTGATGAGATGCTTACCTTCTTAATCCCCGATGCCAAGGGAGGTGCCTCGGGATACATCGGCATTGAGGAGGCACAAAATGGGGGTGTTAGCGACCCACAACTCGTCGGAATCGTGGCGCAGCAGAATAGATATTGGGGCGACCAGCCCTTTACCGCTGGGCCAGTCTACGTCGGAGCCATTGTGCTACTACTCGCCCTCTTCGGGATGATCGTAGCCAAGGGACCGATGAAGTGGGGCTTGGTGGTGGTCACTCTGCTCACCATTATGCTCTCGTGGGGGCACAATCTGATGTGGCTGAGCGAATTATTCATCAATCACTTCCCCCTCTACGATAAGTTCCGCACCCCCTCATCCATACTAGTGGTAGCAGAATTTACCCTACCCCTCTTCGCCATTTGGGCCTTATATCTGCTCACAACCCAGCCACAGCTACTCAAAGAGCACAAAAAGGCCGCTATCATTTCGGTAGCCCTCACCCTTGGAATCGCCCTCCTGATGTGGGTAGATCCGAATCTATCAGGAGGCTTTCTTAGCCGTGCTGAAGCAGAGACCTTCAGCACCCTTACGGCAGAACAACAAGAGGTGGCACTTGTGCGGAGTGCCCTTGAGCAGGTGCGCGAAGGCATCTTCAAGGCCGATGCACTGCGTACCATCATAGTGCTACTATTCGGCATCGGCATCCTTTACTTTTATCAAAAGGAGAAGCTCAATAAGGAGTGGATGCTCTCCCTCCTTTTCCTACTCATCTTAGTAGACCTTTGGAGCGTAGACAAGCGGTACCTCAATGATGAGAAGTACCTACCACAGCGGAGCGTACAGGCAAAGGTATCCCATACCACAGAGGCCGATAAGATAATCCTCGCCGATACCACTCAATTCAGAGTGCTCAATCTTGCGGTGAATACCTTTAACGACGCCACCACCTCCTACAACCACCGCTCAGTAGGTGGCTACCATGCGGCGAAACTGCAGAGGTATCAAGACCTGATTGAGGGGTACCTAGTGCACCAAGACCTCAATATCCTTCGGGCTCTCAATACGAAGTACTACATTATCCCTGATAGCCTTGGCCGGGAAGTTGCCGTTGCTGACCCCGACACCTACGGAGATGCTTGGTTTGTCTCCAAGGCTCAAAAGGTGGATACCCCCGATGATGAATTTACCACCATCGGCAAGGTATCACTGCAGGAGGTAGCTGTGGTAGGAAGCGACTTTGCAAAGCATCTGCCCACCACCATTACCCCAGATAGCACCGCACAGATAAAGCTCACAAGCTATAGCCCCAATAAAGTTACCTACCAAAGTAGCAACGCACAAGAGGGGCTCGCCGTTTTCAGCGAAATCTACTATCCACACGGTTGGCACGCCACTATCGATGGAGCACCAGCAGAGATCTTAAGGGCCGACTACCTACTCCGTGCCTTAGTGGTTCCTGCGGGTCAGCATCAGATTGAGTTTGTCTTTGATCCCAAAACGCTGCACGCCACCGAGTTGGTGGCTAATATCGGCAATCTACTCCTCCTATTAGCAGGCATCGGCACCGTTATCTACTACATCCGACAGAGAAAGCATGGAAAGTCTGATACACCTAGCACAGATAGGATCGACGAATAACTACCTCCGGGAGTTACTCACAAAGGATCCCGAGCTACCAGCATACACCATAGTAGATACCCACACCCAAACTTCAGGGCGAGGGCAGCGAGGCAATAGCTGGGAGAGTGAGCCAGGGAAAAACATCTCCTGCTCTATCTTACTACGTCCGGAGCTACCACATGGGGTCACCACCTTCGACCTCAATAGGGTCACCTCGTTAGCGCTTTTCACGCTCCTCTCGCACTATATTCAACCCGCCGAGATCGCCATTAAGTGGCCCAATGACCTCCTAATAGGCCGGCGTAAAATCGCAGGTATTCTCACGGAAAATGAATGGCTAGGCGACCGACTCAACTACACTATTGTGGGGATTGGGCTCAATGTGAAGCAGACTCAATTTGGAGATTACCACCCAGTAGCCACCTCTTTGGCACTCGAAGGCATTACCTTTCCTGAAAACTACGAAGCGTGGCACCACTCAATGGTCCGAGAGATAGCTCAACTGCTCCAGCAAGAGGTGGAGCAGCTCGCGGACGATGTAGAGGTGCTCCGAAAACTGTACCACCAACACCTATACGGCTACCAGCAGGAGCAAGAATACCAGCTTCCTTCAGGCGAGCGGTTCTTCGGCACGATCCAACAAGTGCTCCCCAATGGACTGCTAGAGATAGAGTCAGCCACGAGGGGCAAAGAGCACTTTGCCTTCAAAGAGATCAGCACCATACTATAGTAGCTTGGAAACACGTTCATAAATCGGGCAGATTGAACAGGTACAGCTAAGCAAAAACCGAGATGCAACTAAGCAATCGGCGAGTTGCAACTAAGCAATTGACGAGATGCAACTAAGCAATCGGCGAGTTGCAACTAAGCAATTGACGAGATGCAACTAAGCAATCGGCGAGTTGCAACTAAGCAATTGACGAGATGCAACTAAGCAATCGGCGAGTTGCAACTAAGCTAGCATGCTAAATATCAATGGGTTACAAAAGCACATTAGACCGTCCTATATTCAGCTATATTTTTCATTTTATTGCATAGATAAAGGCATTTGCATTCGATGACATTCTTAAAATTAGTAACCCAACGAGGTAATAGTTGGTACTTGCCACATATTTTTGTAACTTTGCCACGTTTTATATAGGTATATCCTATATTGCATAGAGAAGAGATAAGATGGATAAGTATAATCACTTGACACTTGACTTCACGCACCCTCCAAAGCAGACTGAGAGCTACAGCTTCCACCTAGGGGACGACTTCTTTGATGAGGTCGAGGCGACAGAGCTTTTAGGGGGTGACGTAGACCTCGTGCTCACAGTAGCTCCACTCACCGCCAATCGCTTCAAACTGACCTTTGGCTACAGTGGGATAGTTTCTGTGGAGTGCGATCGTTGCCTAGCCCCAATGGAGCTAGATGTAGAGGCCGAAGAGTATGTGGAGGTGATACTTGGCTCTGCTCTTGATGACGAAAACGACGAGGAAATCACTCTCGATGCTCAGGATCCAGTCTATGACTTTTCGTGGATAGCATACGAGCTCCTGGCACTAAGCTTGCCATCCATAAGAGTACATGAGGATATCAGTGAGTGCGACCCTGAAGTGGTGAGCCACCTGGAGATGGAACCACCCACAGAAAACAACCCACAAGACCCAATGTGGGCAGAGCTGAAGGAGAAAATAAATAAGAATAAAAATAATAACTAAATAGAGATTATATCAATATGGCACATCCTAAACGACGTCAATCAAAGTCCAAGACCCGTAAGCGTAGAACCCATGATGTAGCTACTGCACCTACTCTAGCTAAGTGCCCAAACTGTGGTGCTTATCACGTATACCATACCGTATGCCCTGAGTGCGGCTACTATAGAGGTCAGATTGCTATTGAGGTAGAGGCATAAAACCCTCTCTCCTTGGAGAATAATAAATGGAGCTATAGCCCTTTCGGCTGTAGCTCCATTTATTATTAGCATTCACTTATTGAGAATGTTGCACGGTGTCTATTCCTAGCCCAAGGTGTCCGACCTCTCACAAGGGGAGGTCGTAGGGGTGGGTAGGAGATTACCGCATTCCCCTGGTCGTTCGGGCTAGCCCTCCGACCAGGGGCTAGG
>NZ_HF988906.1:0-9990 GCF_000435035.1 Porphyromonas sp. CAG:1061
TGCGAGAATGGCACTTCGTGCAACATTCTCTTAAGGTCTTTCTTGAACCTAGTAGTGTATATGACTCTACGCTTCATCGTCAAATAAAGAGGCTTCAATTGTGCTCTTGTTGGTCGTATCTACCTCTCCAGCAAATTCTCCATTTCTTGCCTCTTCACAGGCCTTAATAGTTTCCTCATTATATGGTCTATAGCCCATACGATAGAGCAAGGTCTCAATATAATTGCTAAGACTTCTATTTTCGGCTTTGGCCTCCTTCTTCATTTGATCCAACAAGTCAGAATCAATTCTGATAGATGTTGATGTCTTTAATGTTGCTCTATTCATATATAGGTAGTATTTATCGTGTTGCTTGTAGCAAAAGTACCTATATTTTCATTAATGATGTACTTTCTTTAATGAGAGAATAGGGGGTTACGCATTAGAAGGTCTTACCATGAATGACCTCCCCGTGGGAGGTCAGACGGATCCTAGCCCCTAGTCAAGGCTCGTAGAGCCGATGAATAGGGGACCAAAACCCGACCCACCCCCGCCATTCGACCCCTTGTGGGTCGGACAACTCATTTAAGGATTAATCTGATGCGTTAGTCCGACCCGCAAGGGGTCGTGGGATAGGGGGGGGATGACCGTTAATCCCCTAGTCGTTCGGGGCTAACGCCCCTCCGACATAGGGGCTAGGATCCGTCGGACCTCCTCGAGGAGGTCCTTCTAGTCTATCAGTAGCATTGATGAATATAAGTTGTTAATGCTGTACAGTGTATGAGATGCATGACTCTTTTTAATGCGTAACCCCCTAAAAGAGAAGAAAGTCTATGGGCATAGCCTTCTGAAGGAGTCTTACCCGTAATAAGCACAATTTAGTCGTTTCGGTAGGGAATATGGTCGGTTCGGTAGTCTTTCCCTTGTGGGATGCTACTCGGCTGACTACCTTTGTGCTGTAATTAGATGGTTCGGCGATGCTGGCTGGGCCAATCAAAACAAAAGATGGAACAATTATTTAGAAACAAGTAAGAAAAGAAAAAGCTTATGAAACGACAGATGATGACAATCGCCCTCGGTATGGTGATGGGACTGCTAGGAACTTCGGCAATGGCACAGAGCAATGTGTCGCTGGACTATGGTGTGAAGGCAGGTGTAAACTGCGGCCACCTAGCACTGAGTGATGACTTCAAGGTGCTAGATAGCAAGATGAAGGCGGGTGCAGACTTTGGTGGATTTATGAGGATCAACCTACACCAGAACTTCGCCATTCAGCCTGAGCTAGAGTTTTACTACCGTGGTAGTGGTCTAGAGACCAATGTAGCTGGCAAGGAGTTTGAGAATAAGATCAATCAGTGGGGTATGCAGATCCCTGTATATGCCCTTGGTAAGGTGGCTGTGGGTAATGGTACACTTTATGGTGGTGTAGGTCCTTTTGTGGGCGTAGGCTTCTCAGCTAAAACCGATGAGATTGAGCTCCTCGGTAACCGAGTAAAGATAGATCCGATAGACCTCTATGAGGAGCACAATGAAAAGTCGGCGCTTCAGAGATGGGATGTAGGTATCGCTTGCCAACTAGGTTATGAATTTGCCAATGGTATCCAGATCAATGCCGGGTATAAGTATGGCTTTATCAACCAGGTAGACGACCTTAAGAGCTCTCTGAATGACGTCACTTCAAAGCTAGGTATGCCTCTAAGTAGTGATGACTACAAGGCCAATGCTAGTGTGCTGACTGTAGGAGTGGGTTACCGCTTCTAATCTAAGTAATCTTTTTACAATTCTCTAAGTTAAGTAGTGTGACGAGTCGTGCCGCTATGCCCTCTCTGCGTGTGTGGAAAAGTGTGTGTAAAAGGGGGAGAGTGTGGTGGTATGGCTCGTTACTTTATGCTATATTTGCTAAAATAGGAGGGAGCTGATGGTAGCATTTGAAGAAGATATGGAGGCGAAGGGTATTTGGAAGAAGGGTCGATTGAGCCGACGACATGGTCGGGGCTTTATATTTCTAAGCACGGAGCGTAGAAGTGTATGGCTGGCGACGCTGATTGTGAGCTTTTTGCTTGCCTTTGTGATGTTGTCGTCGTCAATCTATTATTACAGTCTGCTTGATGAGAGTCGGCAGATTGATTTTGGGGCGATCTTATCGCTCAACTTCTTCGGTTCGCTTTTGGTGAATATGCTCTTCTTCTACCTCCTCCTTTCGATCCAGTCATGGGCGATCAATAGGTACAATATCCGCCAGTATCAGTTTTGGCTAATACTATTAGGCCTTTTGGGAGGTATGGTGTGGCTATCCCCCTACCTGTCAAGGTTGCAAAGGTGGTGGTTTAGAGACTACCTCAATTACCATACCTATGCGACATTACAGTATGTAAAGGACTTGGTGATCTTGGTGGTGACTTTCCTATTCTCCATGATTATCTACCTGATGAAGCAAAACCACGTGGCAGTGGTGGGGATGCAGGAGCTGGACTTGGAGCGATTGCAAAATAGATACACAGCACTCAAAAACCAAACCGACCCGCACTTCTTATTCAACAGCCTCAATACACTGATGGGTCTCATCGGCAGAGATGACGAAAAGGCAGCGGAGTATGTGGAGGAGCTGGCAGCAGTATTCCGACACACGATGCGCGACAAAGTGGTGGTGAGGCTCTCGGAAGAGCTGGAGTTGGTGAAGTCGTACCTCTACCTGATGTGCCTTCGCTACTATGATGGACTAAAGGTGGAGTGGGGTATTGAACAGGATTATCTCGACTACTACGTGATCCCGTCGGGAGTGCAGATCTTGGTGGAGAATGCAATTAAACACAATATCGCGAGTAGTAAGTTACCACTGACCATCTCTATCCGTACTGAGGAGGGACGACTAGTGGTGGAGAACCCTTTGCAACTCAGAGAGCGAGCAGCCTCTAGTAGTAGCGGGGTGGGTCTGGATAATCTTATGGAGCAATATCGATTGGTATTTGGCAAGGATATTGAAATCGTCTCAAGGGGTGGGACGTTTAGAGTCTCCCTGCCATTGATAGAAAGTTTGAATGAATTAGCACCCCGTGCAAAGTCACTCTTATGAAGGTCATTATAGTAGAGGATGAGTATTTTACCGCCAAGCGCCTTGAGTCGCTACTCAAGGAAGGGGATAGAGAGGTGGAGGTGCTTGCTATCTTGCAGAGTGTAGAGGAGTGTGAGGAGTGGTGGCAATCCAATGATGAGCCCGACCTCGCCTTTATGGATATTCACTTGGCAGATGGAGAGGTCTTTTCGCTCTTTGAGCGGGTGGAGGTTACTTGCCCTATTATATTTACCACGGCGTATGAAGAGTATGCCCTGAAGGCCTTTGAGGTGAATAGTATTGACTACCTCTTGAAGCCAATCAAGGCGAGTGATTTGGAACGTGCCTTGGGAAAGGTGGAGCGCTTTAGTAGAGGTGGTGAGAAGGTAGACAATCAGGCAGTGGTGAGCCAATTGGTGGCGGCGCTTGGTAGCTCGCCGATGAGCTACAAGAGTCATTTCCTTGCCCCTTTTAGGGATAAGCTCTTGCCTATATCGGTGGATAAAATCGCCTACATACGCTCTGAGAATAAGGCTTGTGTGGTGGTGACGACCGATAAAAAGGAGTATGCCATGGACCTTTCACTGGAGAAGATGGGCGAGGAGCTCAATCCTAAGCTTTTCTTTAGAGCCAATCGACAGTATATCGTAGCTCACAGTGCTATTGTGAGTATGTCGGTATGGTTTGGAGGAAAGCTCACGGTGTCGCTTTCAGTACCCACGCCCGAGGCGATTATTGTTAGCAAAGCCAAGAATAGGGAGTTTCGGGAGTGGTATCAAGGGATGTTGTGACCCCCTTTTATTTACTTATAAAGTAAGTGTAAGTATTTTTTTAGTGTAGATTATGTTTCGGAAATTGAATATAGGGATGACCTATTGTCTATTTATAGCAATGGTACTCTCTATGGGAGAGGCTGTGGCTCAAGCTCCAGCACCGCTCTCATTGGAGAAGTGCCGTGAAATGGCTTTAAGCCACAATAGGGAGATACAGATGGCAGAGTCGGAGGCGATCACCTCGGACTACTTGGTGAAGTCGGCCAAGACGAAGTATCTGCCTCGCATCGACTTTGCTGGGGGTTGGGTGAATCCTGGCGATCGGGCGTTGAAGCCATTTGCCATTGACTTTAATATTCCTGGAGTGACACCTCCAGGGCTTTCATTGCCACTGGACTTTATCAGTGTTGCTCCAAAGGAGGTATTCACGGGTGGCTTTGTACTGAAGCAACCGATCTTTATGGGGATGAAGATCGTGGAGGCCAATAAGATGGCACGCTCTGCTTCGGAGCTGGCACACGAAAAGGTAAAGCTGACGGAGGCGGAGGTGCTGACCACGGTGGATGAAGCCTACTGGAGAGTGATTTCGGTGGAGGAGAAGGTGTCATTGGCTAAGAGCTACAAGTCTTTACTGGAGCGATTGGCGCAGGACCTGCAGAACCTTTATGCCGAGGGAATGACCACTAAGAATGAAGTGCTCAAGGTACAGGTGAAGCAAAACGAGGTGGAGCTCTCGCTGATGCAGGCTGAGAATGGTCTGGTACTCTCTAAGATGCTTCTGGGGCAGATCATAGGAGTGGATGCTGAGCAAATCACTCTGGATAAAAGTGTGATTAGTGAGGAGGAGTTGAGTAGTCGCCTGGTGGCACTCACCGACCCCTATGCTGTGGAGCGTGCCGAGGTGGCGATGCTTCGGAAGAAGTTGGCCATCACGCAGTCGGCTAAGAAGATGGTGCAGTCGCAGTTTTTGCCCAATGTGTTTTTAGCTGCTGGTTACAACTGGACGAGCCCCAACCTCTACAAGGGGACTCAGAACAACCTCGGTGGCGACTGGATGATCGGAGTAGGGGTGCAGATCCCTATACTCACGTGGGGCGACCGCCTTCATCAGGTGCATATGGCGGAGCAACAGGTGACCAAGGCCCAATTGGAGCTACAGGAGGCACAGGAGAAGATTGGCTTGCAGATTCAGCAGAATCGATTTAAGCATACCGAAGCGCTCAAGAAGATGGAGTTGACCAAGCTTTCCAAGGAGCAGGCGGAGGAAAACCTCCGTATCACTCGAGACAACCTTCTGGAAGGGATGAATAGCATCCGAGATATCCTAGAGGCACAGGCGATGTGGGAAAAGGCGGCTTCTGCCGATATCGATGCAAGGGTGGAGGCAGCGGTGACCCTATCGCAACTAGAGAAGTCCACTGGGGCTCTCTATCAGTATGCAGAGGAATACCATCAGAAACAAAATCACAAATAGATAAATAGACATTAAGATATGTACTTCAAAGGAATAAAGCAGATTTGGCTACCCCTTCTACTATTGGGAGTAATGGGTAGTACCGTCTCCTCTAGCAGGAAAGGCGATAATGAGCAGACGTCGGAGGCGGATAAGGTAGTGCCTGTAACGATAGCACAGGCCAAGGAGATGACCTTCACACCCAATATTCGATTCTCGGGTAGTGCCGAGGCCTCTAAGAGTGCCAACCTAGGGACCGCCTTGCCAGGTAGAGTGGAGCGTATTCACTATACCAAGGGAAGCTACGTACCACAGGGGGCTCTGATTGTGGAGATGTCGGATGAGATGCTTCTACAAGCTCAGATCGAAAATGACGCGATTAAGCGGGACTTTGAGCGGGTCACTAGACTCCGTGAAAAAGAGAGTATCAGCCAGATGGATTACGACCACGTGAAGGCTAAGTATGATGCTTCGGTGGCGAAGGTGGCGATGCTGAAAAAGAATACCTCCATCACCGCACCATTTAGTGGTGTGATTACCGATATATTGATCAATGAAGGGGAGACTTATGCCTTTACCCCAAGTGTAACAAGCGACCTCAAGCTGGAGAGTGGTATCATAGAGCTTCGTCAGGTGAATCCACTGAAGGTGACGATCGAGGTGAATGAAAAGGAGCTGAGCTATATAGAGCGTGGTCAGGCGGCAGCGATCACTTTTGATGCTTACCCCGACCAAGTGGTGGAGGGTAAGGTCTCCTTCCTCTCTCCTGTCCTTTCGCCGATGTCGCGTACTGCTTCTATCGAGGTGAATATTCCCAATAGCAGTCGTACCTTCAAGCCAGGAATGTACTGCAATGTTGCCATCGCTCTTCCCGAGCGTGAGGGTCTCTTTGTACCGCTCAATGCGATCTATCGTTTGGCGGGTACGGGCGAGGAGTATCTCTTTAAGCTGAGTGCCGATGGTAGCACCGTCACTCGTATCCCTGTCACTCGTGGCGAGATTAACGACGGTTGGGTCTATATCGAGAGTGCCGACCTGAAGAGTGGCGACTCGGTAGTGATTGATGGAAAGAATAAGCTCAGTGAGGGCTCTAAAGTGAATGTAGTAAAGAAATAAGCGTATGAAGCTACCTGAATTTGGTGTGAAAAGACCTATCGCCACCGCCATGATCTTCGTGGCGATTATGGTGATCGGGGTGTTTTCGCTATTGAAATTACCACTGGACCTGATGCCGAATATGGAGTTCCCCTCCCTTACGGTGATTACGGTCTATCCTGGAGCCTCGGCTGTGGAGGTGGAGGAGCAGGTCTCCAAACCTCTGGAAGCGGTGCTTTCGGCGGCGGAAAATCTGGTGGAGATCAAGTCGATCTCTAAGGAGAATGTCTCTTTTATCCAACTTCGTTATGAGTGGGAGGAGGATGTAACGGCTGCTGCTAATAACGCTCGTGACCTTTTAGAGTTGGCGAAGTCGCGAATACCTTCGCAGGCTTATACGCCGATTATCTATAAGATCAATGCCTCGATGATGCCTGTGCTTGGTTTTGCAATCAATGCCGATGAAAACTACAACGGGCTAGAGGAGATCGTGGAGGATAAGATTGCCTCCCCCCTGAGAAAGGTGGATGGCGTCGGTACCGTGATTTATCTCGGTCAGCCTGAGCGGGAGATCCGTGTGGAGATCGACCCTACCCGAATGCAAGGGTATGGAGTATCGGTGGCACAGGTCTCTATGATGCTGAAGGCCAATAATGTCAATGTGCCGGCTGGCTTTGTCTCTGAAAGTGCTTATGACTTCTCTGTGCGTATGCCAGGAAAGTATGAGAGCGTGGAGGAGCTAGAGAATACGGTGATTAAAGCGATGAAGGGCAAGGTGGTGCGTCTGAAAGATGTGGCTACTGTCAAGGATACTTTTAAGGAGACCGATGCATCGGCTTTCAACCATATTGGCCAAGGCATTGCGCTCCTGGTGCAAAAGCAATCGGGTGCCAATACGGTAGATGTGGCGAATGCCGTGCGTGATAAGATTGCTAGTATCCAGGGCGATCTGCCTTCTGATGTACAGATCTTTGAAGTGATTGGTTCGGACGAATTGGTCACCTCTTCGGTGAACAACCTGAGCTCTTCTATCTGGTATGCCTTGATATTTGTGACGCTGGTGGTATTGCTCTTCCTAAGGGAGTGGAAGTCAAGCTTGATTGTCTTCCTCACCATGCCAGTCTCACTGATTTCAGCCTTTATCGTGATGAGTCTGCTCGGCTATACCATCAATATCTTCTCACTGGTAGCCCTAGTGATAGCCATCGGTATGGTGGTGGACAATGCCATTGTAGTTCTGGAGAATGTCACGCAGCATATCGAGCGTGGGGCGATGCCTAAGCAAGCAGCAATGTTTGGTGCCTCGGAGATGGGGCTAGCGATTGCCGCCTCTACCCTGACCACCATTGTGGTATTTATGCCACTGGTATTTATGGGTGGTATTGTGGGTGTGATGTTTAAGCAATTGGCTATCCTTACGGTCGTCTGCCTGATTACCTCGCTATTTACGGCACTCACGCTGACCCCTATGCTTTCAAGTGTGTTGCTGAAGCCAGCCCCTCGGGGTGGAGAGGAGCGAAAGCATGGCAAGCTCTACAATTGGAGTGAGCGGATGTTTGAGCGAATTGAGCGGAGATACCATAGATTCCTCGGGTGGGCGGTCTTCCACAAGGGAGTTACTCTAGGGAGTGCCCTCATCATCTTTGTCCTCGTGCTATTACTCGGAAAGTCGGTAGGTACCGACTATATCCCCGATATTGATGCCGGCTCTATTTCTGTACAGTTTGAGACGGAGCAAGGAAGCTCGCATGCTGTGACAGAGGAGGTGGGCAATCAGATTGTGAAGCTCATTGAGGAGAATGTACCTGAGGTGGCTGTGGGTGGCCTTGCTAGTATTTCTGGTCAGACTCCTGATGGAGCTCTCACGGCAGTAGGATTTAAGGAGGGTAAGAATATCGGTACCATCTTCTGTCACCTCAAGCCTGTAGATGAGCGTAGCCGAAGCAGTCAGGAGATTGCCAATGATATCCGCCCACTAGTGGAGGCAATCCCCGAGATTGAGAAGGTAACGGTGTCGGGAGGTAGCGCCATGGCAACTGCCCTCACGGGAAATAAAGCCCCTATCGAATTCGTTATCTTTGGTAAAGATATCGAGGAGATGAATAAGGTAGCACTCGGTCTTGAGAGCAAGGTGAAGGAACACCCAGAGTTTACCAACGTAGAGGCTCTTGTCTCCGCTGGTAATCGTGAGGTGCATATCGTGGTGGACAAGGATAAGGCGGCCCAAATGGCACTGAACCCTGGGGTGATTGGTATTCAGGTACGTGAAAATCTCTATGGTGCCGATGCAGGTGTCTTTACAGAGGATGGTCGCGACTACGATATCAAGATTCAGTATGCCCCCGACTTCCGCCACTCTATCAATAAGCTCAAGGAGATGCAGGTGACCAATCTACTTGGTCAGCAGGTGCCTCTGATCGCTGTAGCAGACCTACAGGAGAAAGAGGGTCCGGTGGAGATTGAGCGAATGACGCAGCAAAGGTATGTGAAGGTGACAGCCGACCTCAATGGCATCTCTCTAGGTGAGGGCGCTAAGATCGCTGAGGAGATTATCAATAATACCAGTGCTCCTGAAGGCATCGAGATTTCCCTTGGCGGACAGGTGGAGGATCAGAGCGATACCTTCTCTTCTCTAGCTACAATCTTCTTAATTGGGCTGATGCTGGTGTTTATGGTGATGGCTGCTCAGTTTGAGTCGCTACTCGATCCATTCATCATCTTCTTTGCTATACCATTCACCTTGGTAGGAATCATTCTTGCCTTCTTCATCACTGGCACTACCCTGAGTGTGGTTACCTTTATCGGACTGATTATGTTGGTGGGTATCGTGGTGAATAATGGTATTGTGCTGGTTGATTATACCAATATGCTGATACAGCGTGGATACAGCATCCGCGATGCCGTGATGGAGGCAGGTCGCTCACGACTACGCCCTGTATTGATGACCTCTATGACCACTATCCTCGGTATGCTACCAATGGCACTTAGTACCGGTATGGGTAAAGAGATGTATGCTCCTCTTGGTATTACCATTATTGGAGGTCTGCTGATCTCTATGTTGGTAACCCTCATTTTGGTGCCTACCGCTTATGCCTTTATGCACCAGCGGAGACTCAATCGGGAGCGCAGACTATTTAGAATGAAAAGAAACAGCAGTGACGATAATGAATGAGATGAAATTTACATACATCACCTGTAACATCAGTATGCTTGAGCAGATGGAGGAGCTCTTAAAAGAGCTTGAGATCCAGGTGTATCAAGTGATTCCAAAGGCTTTGGCAGAGAGCCACTTTGATATCCCGCACAAGGATACTGCCGTATGGCCAGGCTTCAATGCCTCCCTAATGGTACAGGAGGAGGTGCCAGCTAAGTCGGAAGCACTGATGAAGCGGATCGAAGAGATGAATCACACCGCCTATAATAACAGCGAGCTAATCGCTGCTTATCAATGGACGGTCAATACCTTTGTGCTACCAGAGCCAGTGGCACCTCTCCAAGGAAGTGCTGCTCTCTCCGACTAAAGCCAAACGGAGACTGCCTCGGTAGTCTCAGCTTATCTACACTAAGTGGAAGTAGGGAAGAGTCCCCATTCTACAACTATTAATTTGTAAGGAATAGCCACTATCAAAGTATCCGAA
>NZ_HF988906.1:9999-13690 GCF_000435035.1 Porphyromonas sp. CAG:1061
AGCCACTATCAAAGTATCCGAAACGCTTTGATAGTGGCTATTTTTTTTGTTCTATAACCTCTCGTCAGAAGTAGAAAAGATAGGAGAGTAGTGCCGAGCGACCTCTCAATTGGTACCACGAGCGATTGCTCTCGGTGGCACTATAGCTAGTAAATCCATACTCCCGCTGATTGAGGAGATTGTGGAGGTGCAACTTGAAATTGCCTATGGTGGTGCGGTACTCACCCACAGTGCTGAGGAGAAAAAGATGCTTCATCTCATGCATCCGCCATTCCTTCCCTTGATGCTCACAGAGAAGCGTGAGGTGTAAGTCGTCGGTAGGTGAATAGGTGACATCTAGCGTCCCTAAGAGCGTATGGAGTGGATCAAGCTTCTGAGTGGCATACCACATCTGAGAGCGAGTAACGTTGTAGGATAGCTTGCCCGACCAGTGCTTTGCTAGATCACATTGTACTTCACCCCAAGTTGATAGGTTCATCATCTGCGACGTTTGTTCCACCTCCCGACGCATCGTTTGGTAATGGGCATAATTGCCCGAAAAGCCGGCCGATACCTTGCTTTTTATCTTCCGAAAGTAGCGGGAAATATAGGTATTGAGCTGATAATTACCATAGGTATTGTCCCCTTTCACCAGTTCTAGACGATTCAAGTCGACCGTTGGGTTATCCGTTAGAAAGTGATCCGAACGACCATATCTTCCCGAGAGGGTGATTGTGCCATACAGCTCCTGTACTGGTTGGCGAAACTTCAGGTTGATGCTAGCATAAAGACCTTGGCTACTCGTTAGCTCTCCAGCTCCCAACCGCTCCTGCCGGTAGGTAGTGAAGAATGGCTGTCGCATCAGATCTAGTAGGCTCCCCACCTCTTGGTAATAATTGACCATCCCAAATAGGTGCCATACTCTATTGAGTCGGTACATATAATTGAGTGATGGAGAAAGAAGTAGATGCGACGCCCGATCCGCTTCGCCATACTTCAGTATCGCCAATGTGGTTGGTAGCTCAAATGAGATATTATTGTCTCCCAGAGAGAAACGCCACAGGCGAGGCGATACTTTCAGATCCCATCGTTGCCCTTGCGTATATTCTGCCCCATCCTTATGAATCTTATCCCGTACATAGCTTCCCTCTATCGGAATGGCCAATTGCCATCCTTTCTTTAAGGGAAATAGAAAAGAAGTAGAGAGGCTAGCCCTCATCACCTCCTCGCTAAACTTCTGCTCTATCAGAGGGGCAGAGAGGGAGAGAAGCGGTGCATTTTGGTAGGAGAGCTTACTGTGGAATGAAAGCACCTTTCGCCCGAAGCGTTGGCTCCAATTGAGGCGATTTTGCACCAAGTGCGATCGGAGATCTATCTCCTGAAGCATCGGAGTGGCGAAGCGGAAGATCTGATCCTTTTGATGCTGCCTTAGCCCCACATACTCTACCGTCTCATTCAAGTAGTTGTTACGCTCATTGCGTTTGTACTCCAACATCGCCCGCCCCAGCTGCTCACGAGATCTCGTGTGGACCTCATGCTCATTGAGCACCACATCTTCTGACTTTGAAGGAGCGAAAAAGGTCAATTCATTACCATAGGAGTGCCGACTAGTATAGTCTGAGTAGCTAAGGTCTGCCTTCAGTGTTCGGTCGGTCGAAAATTGGTAAATCGTCTTGGCCTTTCCTTGACCGCCCCGCTGGCGTAAGTAGAAATGTGGAGAGAGGGAAGGCTCAGGTGCCGAAAGACCCATAGGCAGGCTCGAGAGCAAAGGACTCGAGGGCATCAAAGGGGTAATGACCGAGTGCTTCACCTCATCTGTTGCGTTGAAGTCCTTATCTAGTCGTCCCTCCACCGTACTCTGCCACCTTGGTTGAGCATAGAGGAGATAGCCCATTCCCCGGTAGGCCAATTCCTTCTGGCTATCCACCCCTGCCCCGATCTCCGCCTTGCCATTAGCCCGGCCACGAGCCTTATGGTTCAGTACCAGATTCATCACGATCTTATCGTCACTCACCAGATCCTTCAGCATCTTGATGTCCTGCTGATTCTCCATAATCTCTACGCGGGCGACCTTGTCATACCTTAGGTTTTGAATAGTACTTTGGTAATCCCTGCCCAAGACATCCATATTGTCGATGGTCAGCTTATCCACTGCCCTGCCGAGATACGAAATCGATCCCGCCTTAGAAACCTCCACCCCAGGGAGCTTCTTCAGAGCATCCTGTAGCGTTACATCTCGTTGGCTCACAAATCTCCCTAGGTGATAGACCGTCGTATCGCCATGCTGTACAATGCGGGGGGCCTCCACCACCAAGTCCTTCAGCTCTCTATTGGAGGGGGAGAGCTGGTAGGTGTGTAGCTGGCTATCGGTCACTTTTGTCTGAAAAGGCTCATAAGAGAGGTGATTAAAAGCAAGCGTACAAGGCGGCGTAGCTTTGGGAATGCTAAACTTACCTTGGGCATTGGAGGTGGCAAATGCCTTCGTCTTTCCCTCTAAAATTACCTTCACCATCACCCCACTAATGGGCTGACCACTCTCGCTATCCACCACCACTCCACTCATCTGAGCTGTTGCCGATACCCAGACCAAGAGGAGCCACAGACCTATTAGCCACTGTCTCATCGGTTACTCCTTTTCCAAGAAGATAAAACCATTGGGAAATGAACGCATTAATACGATCCCATCATTCGCAAAAACAACCGTCTTACCATTCTCTCCCTTCCTTACAGTCATACTGGTGACGCCTGCTGATAACCCTTCGCTTTCCTGCTTAGGATAGAAGGCATGATACAGCTCCAAGAAGCCCTCTCGATTGATCTCAAAAGCACTTTCTGGGCGAACGAATGGCGGTACTATTCCCCTTTTGTTGCGAATCTCGGCCAATTCAAAGGTGATCTCTCCCGTGCTATCTTCTGCCGCCAACACCAATCCAGGTAGCCCAGCCAATTTCCATGGGCCATAAGGTAGAGGTATCTCCTCTGTGTACCAAGCCGTCCACTGCCTACCAGCAAAGTCCAACTTCGCTTCGTGGCAAAGGTACCCTGCTATCTCCTTACTCCCTTCGCCCAGCTCCCAAGCCGTTGGAAAAGGCTCGGTATAATAATAGCGATTGGGCAGGATCGGTTCGTGATGCTCCATCTCTTGTCGCTCTAGATCTAGGTAGATCTTTGGTAGAAAGAAGCACTCTGCTGCTGCTTCACGCACCTCTGATTGTTCTACTAGGGTAGGGTCAATATCGTCCAAAGCTCTGAGAGAGTCGGTCTTGTAGGCAGCATAGTCCTCCACTACCGCTCTGGTGTCTCCTACACTCAGCATCACAAACGTTACATCCACTGCCCCTTCTGGGTTGGTGGGTTCGTGCTTCAGCAACTGCTTATAAATAACATTGAGCTGTGCCGGCTCCACATTCTGTGCACTAATCTTAAAGGAGACCAGCAAAAAGGCTCCTAAAATAAAGATGCTCACTCTTTTCATAATAAAATCGTATCTCACTACAAGTTAAGTAACTACTTGTGCAAGATACGATTTTTTTTTATTTATAAAAACGATGAGTGCTTTCTCTTCGCATTAGAGGAGGAATATGATCACCAGCTGTGCCGCCAGTACCCTTAAGAACATCGTGAGCGGGTAGACCGTGGCATAGCCCACTGCGGCAGCATCGCTATCGGAGAGGCTATTGGCGTAGGCTAGGGCAGGGGGGTCGGTGGTGGC
>NZ_HF988906.1:13704-14700 GCF_000435035.1 Porphyromonas sp. CAG:1061
CAGGTGGGTCGGTGGTGGCACCTGCCATCATACCGCTGAGCTGTAGGTAGTTGAGCTTAAATACAAATCGACCGAGTAGCCCCACCACCAGTAGTGGAATAAGGGTGATCAGTAGACCGTAGCCCACCCACACAAAACCGCCATTATTCACTAGCGTATCCACAAAGCCATTGCCAGCGTTGAGCCCCACACAGGCGAGGAATATGCTGATGCCCATCTCCCGAAGGATGAGGTTGGCACTCGTGGTAGTGTAGGCTACTAATTTTAGTTTGTAGCCAAAGCGGGCAATGAGTATCGCCACCACTAGCGGACCACCAGCCAATCCTAGCTTCACTGGCTGAGGAATACCTGGGAACATAATCGGAATAGAGCCGACAAATATACCTAGGGCGATCCCTAGAAAAATAGTCACTAGGTTAGGCTCATCCAGTCGCTTGATAGAATTGCCAATCAACTCTTCCATACTATCGATAGCCGCATCACTTCCCACCACATTGAGGCGGTCGCCGTATTGGAGAGCAAAGTTAGGCGAAGCTACAATCTCCACCCCTGCTCGGTAGATGCGGGTGACATTGACACCATACAGAGCTCTTAGATTGAGACTCTTGAGTGTACGTCCATTGATCTCTCTATTGGTCACTACCAACTTGCGCGATACATACTTCGAGCCCTCTAGTATCCAGCGCTTGCGGTCGATGTGTAGCTTCCGACCCACTGTCACGATGAGGGCATCAATGTGTGGCTGCTCGGTGATGACAAATATCCGGTCCCCCTCGGAGAGCACCGTATCTATGGTTGCAATATGTATTTCGTCCGTCTCCTTTTTCCAAATCCTCGACACCACAAACGTCCTACCGTGTAGTAGCTCTGTGAGCGACTTCACGGTATGGCCAAATAGAGCAGGGTTGGTCACTTGTAGCGAAATAGGGATTGCCGAGAGCTCTTCCCCAGCTCGCTCCTCCTCTAGCTTCGCCTCCTCCTCCTTGATATTCACTC
>NZ_HF988906.1:14724-15431 GCF_000435035.1 Porphyromonas sp. CAG:1061
CTTCCGATCCAGCGAATCAGTATGATGGAGAGGATGATCCCTACCACGCCTAGAGGATAAGCTACCGCATAGCCCATGCCGATAGAGGGGTCTTCAATGCCGGTTATATCAGAGTAGGCCTGCTGGGCCGCTCCTAGCCCAGGGGTATTGGTGATGGCACCACTCATGATGCCCACCATCGTCTGCAGAGGCACTCCCGAAAGGAAGTAAATCACCGTCGTTACCACCACTGCCAGCACCACATTGAGGGTGGCGAGCAGGTTGAGGGTACGCCCTCCCTTTTTGAAGTTGCTAAAGAAACTAGGCCCTACCTGTAGCCCTATTGAGAAGACGAAGAGTATCAGTCCAAACTCCTGAAAAAAGTGCAAGAGACTCCTATCCACCTTCATTCCTAGCTCCCCAAAAAGGATGCCAACAAAGAGGATAAACGTGGCGCCAAGCGAAATGCCAGCGATCTTCACCCTGCCAAGCAAAATTCCTAGCATAATTGTCAGGGCAAGAATCATTAGTGAATGTCCTACTCCGCTGCCGAAGAGTAGTTCTTGAAACCAGTTCATAATAGTATCAAATTGTCTAATATATTAATAATAGTGGGATTTCCATCTAGGCTCATCACTACAAAGATACCAATTATATTGAGATGGCGATATCGGTATGTGGATTACCCCTGGGATGACGCATTAGAAAAGACTATTGTGCGAATGATG
>NZ_HF988907.1:0-3533 GCF_000435035.1 Porphyromonas sp. CAG:1061
GTCGCGGGTTCGAGTCCCGTCCATACCGCAGATTAGGTGTTAAAGTGTTGATCTCAACGCTTTAGCACCTTTTCTTTTTATCTTATTCTAGAGGCAAAAACTGAGTTGCAACTAAGCAAAAGTTTAGATGCAACTAAGCAAATGACGAGTTGCAACAAAGCAAACGCTTAGTTGCAACTCAACTTTCATCAAGCTCCGATCGCAGTTTCACTCCCATTTCTCATTGCACAAAGACTAGCTGACTCCGATACTTTCGCAATTCACTCTCGGGTCTCTTGCACGTGAGTGTTTTTTGCCCCTTTGAGTAAAAACAGAGAGCCGATACTAGGTACCCTAATGAAGAGGGTGCCTAGTATCGGCTCTCACTATATCCAGTAAACTTCTAAAGCCTAGCGGAGAGAGATTTTGCAATCTTTATCGCAACCATCAAAGGTTACCTTGCCCTCCTTGGCTAGCCACCCGAGTGCAAAGCGCACTTCATCTTGGGTGCGTATACCAGCTTTCTTTTGGATCTCCTTTACGGTCAATGGCTTCTTACTATCACTCAGGGCATGCCATACGAGCCCTGCATTGGTTCCAATCTGTTCAATCATTATCTTTCCTCCTATAAATTAGCATTAATTACCTACCTCTTTCGTTGCAAATGTACCTATTATCAGCAAAATAGCAAAATAAAGGGTGCCATTATGATAAAGCTTCAAAGGCATCAATAAATTGATCGCCTCGATCTTCATAGTTCTTGAACAGGTCAAAACTGGCACACGCAGGAGAGAGCAACACTACATCGCCCTCAGACAAATCCAGTGCTGTTATCTGCTCAAATGCCTCCGCCATACTATGTGCCACGGTGGTGGGAAGTGCGAGGCAATCAAAACTACGATGCAGTTTATCGGTATCTAGGGTAAGGAAAATAAGTGCCTTCGCCTTTGCCTTCACAAGGTCGAAAATAAGCGAGTAGTCGTTACCCTTATCCGTACCTCCGAGCAGAAGCACCGTCTTGGCATCGGGCATCGCACCAAGAGCGTGGGCTGTAGCATCGAGGTTGGTACCTTTGGAGTCATTGATAAAGGTAACTCCATGCCACGTACCAACCAGCTGAGTGCGGTGGCGAACACCTCCGAAAGTGGATAGGCATTTCCGAACCTCCTGCCGATCAATATCCACGCCATAGGCCTGAAGTGCTAGCCCCACTGCCATAATATTCTCGGCATTGTGCTGACCCTTGAGGAGGAACTGGGTGTAGTCGTAAGTGACACCCCCCTTGAAGTGAATTAATTGACCATCAAAGTAGGCAGAAGCTTTGGGATTGCGGGTAGAAAAGGTCTTGACAAACTCTGCCTGCAAAGGAGCCTCTTGCTGAAGCTCTGCAATATGCGGGTCATCTGCATTGATGATGGCATAGTCACCTGCTCCTTGATTTTGAAACACTCTCCACTTGGCACGAGCATAATTGATCAATTGGTGGTCGTACCTATCGAGGTGGTCGGGTGTGATATTAAGTAAAAGGGCAATATGGCTATGGGTGCGGTACATATGATCTAGCTGAAAGCTACTCAGCTCCATAGTATAAACGTCGGCACCCCCCTCCATCACCTCCCGAGCCAAGGAATCTCCGATATTGCCACACGCTACACTCTGCACTCCTGCAGCACGTAGGGCAAGGTCAATCAGCGTAGTAGTGGTGGTTTTGCCATTGCTACCAGTGATAGAGATTAACTGCTTGGGGGTAGTGTAACGAGCAGCAAACTCAATCTCCGAGAGGATCGGTAACCCAAGTGCTTCACAACGGCGAACCACCTCAGCACTATCGGGAATACCAGGGCTCTTAATCACCTCTTCTGTATCCTTCAGATAGGGGAGTTGATGCCCGCCCTCCTCATAGGGAACTGCCGCCTTTGTCAACACCGCTTTCATCTCTGGGCGAATGGTACCTGAGTCCGACACAAAGGGTCGATACCCCTTTTCTTGTGCCAAAAGGGCAGCACTCACGCCACTCTCTCCAGCACCCAAAACAAGTAAATTGCACTTCATAATAATGATGACTTATCTAAGTTTGAGCGTCACAATGGTGAGCACTGCAAGGAGAATCCCGATCAACCAAAAACGAACCGTAATCTTTGCCTCAGCAATAGGTCGAGTAGGCTTTTGGATCACTGCGTCGATCACTCCAGCTGGTTTCTGGAAATGGTGGTGCAGTGGGCTCATCTTGAATACCCTTCGGCCGGTACCAGTCTTTCGCTTTGTGTACTTAAAGTAGGCGGTTTGGATAATCACCGAAAGCGCCTCTACCATAAATACTCCACAAAGGATAGGAAGGAGCAACTCCTTACGAATGATGATCGCATATACTGCTATAATTCCGCCGAGGGTAAGGCTACCAGTATCGCCCATAAAGACCTGTGCGGGGTAGGAGTTGTACCATAGGAAACCAACGGTGGCACCGATAAATGAAGCAGCATAGACCACCAGCTCCTCCGCTCCAGGGATAAACATAATATTGAGGTAGCTCGCCATCTCTATGTGCGAACTGACGTAGGCAAATATCCCGAGCGCTACTCCGATAATCGCCGAGGAGCCAGCAGCTAAGCCATCTAGTCCATCAGTGAGGTTGGCTGCATTGGAGACACCCATCACGATGAATACAAAGATGAGCGTCACGAGTATCAGGGTAAAGAGTTTGGCATTCTGCTTCAGCCCAAGATTCTTGGCTAGGTCGCTATAGTCTAGGTTGTTATTCTTCACAAAGGGAATCGTGGTCTTGGTGCTTTTTGTCTCCACTTCGGAGTGCTTCACCACTAGCTCCTTATTGACCGTCTCGGTGGCTACGTTTTCCTTAATCACCACCGCTGGACTAGTCATCAGTACCAGAGCCACCAACACCCCCAGTCCTAGTTGAGCTATGAGCTTGTAACGGCCGTGGATACCCTCTTTATTCTTCTTAAACACCTTTACATAGTCATCAGCAAAGCCAAGGGCTCCCAGCCATACTGTGGTGACTAGCATCAAGATGATGTAGAGATTATTGAGTTTGTTGAAAAGCAGTGTGGGGATAATAATGGCAATGATGATGATGATACCACCCATAGTGGGGGTCCCAACCTTTGCCATCTGCCCCTCAATATCAAGGGGACGAATGGCATCCGACATCTGCTTACTCCGTAACCAATCGATGATCTTACTTCCGATCAAAGTGCTAATCAGAAGACTAACGATAAGGGCAAGTGCCGCACGGGTAGAAATATAGGTAAAGGCACCCATTCCTGGGACACCTTGTGCATTGAGCGACTCAAATAGGTAGTAAAGCATCAGTGAGTAGCTCCTCCTTTCTCTCCTTCGATAATCTTCTCTACCTCCTCAATATCGCTAAAGTGGTGGCGGACGCCATTCACCTCCTGATAGGTCTCGTGCCCCTTACCAGCAATGAGAATCACATCGCTAGGCATCGCCATCGTACAGGCGGTACGGATCGCATCTCTTCTGCTAGTGATCCGGAGCGTACGTCGCTTCATCTCCTCATCGAGCCCCTCCATCAT
>NZ_HF988907.1:3643-6120 GCF_000435035.1 Porphyromonas sp. CAG:1061
CTGCCATAATGGGCCGCTTGCCAGCATCTCTATTACCTCCTGCACCAACCACTGAGATGATACGACCGCCGTGGTGCTTTTGTAGCTCCTGAATCGTGCCCAGTACATTGGCGAGGGCATCGGGCGTATGGGCATAATCGACCACTGCCACATAGCCCTTGGGAGAGGTGACGGTCTGAAAACGCCCATCCACTGGGGTGAGCCGACTCATCTCTCTCAGCACCTCCTCCTCAGGCTGTCCGAGCAAAATAGCTGCCCCAAAGATCGCCAACATATTGTAGGCATTGAAGCTCCCCACTAGGCGTGTATAGACCTCGTGGTTATTAAAAAGCATATCGGTACCATCGAGGTGTTGCTCAAGTATCTTTCCCTTAAAATCGGCATCTCGCTTGATAGCGTAGGTATGCACTTCTGCCACGGTATTTTGCACCATCACCATACCATTGGTTTCATCGAAGTTGGTGAGGGCAAAAGCCTCTTTGGGCAGTCCATCGAAGAAGCCTTGTTTTGCGTGGAGGTAATTGAGGAAGGTGCCGTGATAATCAAGGTGGTCTCTAGTGAGGTTGGTAAAGATACCTCCTCTGAAATAGGTGCCTCCGATACGGTGCTGATGGACAGCGTGCGAAGAGACCTCCATAAAGGCATACTCGCAGCCTGCCTCTACCATCTGCCAGAGGTACCTCTGAAGGGTGAGGGCATCAGGGGTGGTGAGCTTACTTGGAATCTCCTCCCCATCCACAATCACACAGACTGTTGATACCAAACCACTCTTATGACCCAAGTGGGAGAATAGTCGGTAAAGGAGTGTCGCAATAGTTGTCTTACCATTGGTCCCTGTCACCCCTACCAACTTGAGTTTACGGGAAGGGTGGTCGTAAAAGTTGGCAGCCACTTCACCGATCACCACATCGGTATGCTCCACACGGAGGTAAGTGATCCCTTCCTTTCGCTCTTGAGGCACCTCCTCACATAGGATAGCGGTGGCTCCCTTCTCAATAGCCATATCAATAAAGTCGTGACCATCCGTGACCGTTCCACGGAGTGCCACAAAGAGCATGCCTTCCTCCACCACTCTTGAGTCGGCCGTAATCTGCCGAATCTCCTTATCTAGTTCGCCCGACACTACATCGTGGGCGATTCCTTTCATCAATGTATCTAGTTTCATACTCTACTCGTTGCGTAGCGTCAATATTAATAACTGTCCTTGCTTTGTCCTTCCTCCCTTATGGATTGATTGCTGTTTTACCACTCCTCCTTGTCCATTGAGCCGAACATCTAGCCCCATTTTTTCGGCAAGGTAGAGGGCATCCATCACACTCATCCCCATGAGGTCGGGCATCGTGCCTACCTCTGGTTTGAGTGCACTTAGTATCTGTAGGCTATCCCCCCCTTGGTGCGATAGCCACTCCGTTCCACTGCTATGTAATTGATCTACCTTTGCTCCTGTATACTTAATCGCATGCTTCACCCCTTCGGTGGTACCGCCCAGCACCCTCTGGCCAAAGGTGGCTAAAGAATCGGGAAGCACCTCACCAAGCGACTGGGTGTAGGAAGTGGCGATGGTCTTCTCCGCAATTTCACGAAGCACTGCCCCTGGGATAGAACCCGAAGGGTAAACGCCTCTCGGACGGCTCACCACTACAATACAGCTATAGAGTGGTCGCTCACTTGGGAAGTAGCCACAGAAGGTTACATTGTGACCTGCCCCCTTAAAGGCACCTCCACCAAGTCGTTGAGCCGTACCTGTCTTACCCGAAATAGAGACATAGGGAGAGTTCATAGCTGTTCCCGTACCCTCCGTCACTACACCACGGAGCATCAGTTGAAGCTCCTCAATCGCCTTAGAGGAGGCGATCTGTTTATTCACCACCCTGGGCTCTCGCTTGTAACCAATCTTATCACCGCTACTTACCTCGCGAACTAGGTAGGGCTCCATCATCTTACCCCCATTTGCCACGGCATTGTAGAAGCGAAGCGTGTAGATTGGTGGCATTAATATCTCATAGCCATAAGAGCTCCACGGCATCGTACTATTGGACCACTTCTCTACATCTTGCTGGAAGCGTGGGCGGGCAGTGCCTGGGATCTCAAAGTCAATCTGGTCAAAGATTGTCATCTTATTCAATTCATCCAGATAGCCCTGACGGTCGTCGCCGTAGGTCTTCAGAACCGCCTTTGCCACTCCTACGTTGGAGGAGAAGTAGATCGCCTCATTGTAGGTAATCTTGCCATATCCCCCTTTATGAGCATTGTGGTCACGGATTGTAAGCCCTCGGCCGATGGTGTAGAGACCATTCCCCACATCCACGGTATCCTGTGGGTTCACTCCCTTTCGATCCAGTACCCCCAGCATGGAGATCGCTTTGAAAGTAGAGCCGGGCTCAATCAGGTCGGCTAGAGCATGATTGGTTCGCTCCATATAGTTTCCCTCGCCCATACGATCCAGATTGGCTAGAGCTTTCACCGCTCCAGTAGCC
>NZ_HF988907.1:6127-6625 GCF_000435035.1 Porphyromonas sp. CAG:1061
GCTTTCACCGCTCCAGTAGCCACTTCCATCACCACCACACAGCCCCAATCGGCATCCACCTCCACCAACTTACGACGAAGTGCCTTCTCGGCGATATCCTGAATATCCACATTGAGCGTGGTATAGACGTCCATTCCATTGGTGGCAGGCACCTCCTCCACTGGCTCCCACCGTGGGGGCACCCGCACCCAGCGATTCACTCCTGCTTTGCCACAGAGGAGGGAGTCGAACCTCATCTCCAACCCGCTATTGCCGTGCGTCATACCCAAGGAGTCGGGCTCATTCATGATTCGACCAATGGTACGAAAGGCAAGATTGCCATAGGGGTGCTCCCTACGGATATACTTCGTGGTGATCAAGCCCGAGCGATACCTGGAGCGACCCTTGAAGAAGGGGAGCTCTAGCAGTGCCTGAAGCTCGGTATAGGAGAGCTCACGCGAACCAAATAGGCGGTAGTACTTCGAGCGCTTTTGGCGAGCCCGCAAAAGCCCCTGCTTG
>NZ_HF988907.1:6668-17768 GCF_000435035.1 Porphyromonas sp. CAG:1061
CCCCAACCACTTCCGCAAGTCCCTCGGAGAGCTCTTGCACTCCAGCTTCAAAAAACTCTCCATCAAAGGAGTCACTTCCCATATCAAGAGCTACCTCGTACCTTGGCACCGTAATCGCTACCGGTACATCTTGGTCACTGTAGATATTGCCCCGAAGGGGGTCAATGGCACTCCGCGACTTCCCAGCATAGCGAACCAGTGCCTCCCATTGCTTCGCCTGCACGGTAGAGGTAATGACTACTTTTACTAGTACCACCACCCCTAGCAAAAGGAGGACGAGTCCAAACTTCATGTAGAGCTCCCACCCCTTGTGGATTCGCTTTGTCCGCTGTAAGCTATTGCGTTGCCGCGACTTCTCTCGTAGATCCTCGCCCGTCATTACTTCTCAATCTCTATAGGTGCTGTGGTGGGCGTGCAGATCGATAGCCCTGCCGCCTCCACCCTCTCTTCAATACTAGTGATACGGCTATCATTCATCAGCTCAGTAGAGAGGGTGATATGCTCCATCCGAAGATCCTGTAGCGTGGTATTATTGGTGGAGATCATACGGATCTTGCGCATCGCTGAGTAGTTGTACGCCACCTGCACCACCGCATAGAGGGCAATCGCCACAATCCATGCGATCATACGACCATTGAAGGCACGCTCCAAGATATGCCCCTCCACAAAGTTCCAAAACTTATTCACAAAAGCTTTGCGATCCTCTACCCCACCTTGCTGAGGTGTGTACTCCTCTTTATCAACTTCCATTCCAAAAAACTGCTCTCTCTGATAGCCACTCTATTCAACCACAAACTTACCAATTTTTTAGCAACCCACCCCCACAAAAACAAATAGATACAGAGCCGAAAAACCAAAAAGAAGAGCCGGTCACTGAGCACTCTGAGCACTACCTTCTGGCAAAGGAGACCATAGCACTCGACGGACAACCCCTCCACCAACGTAGCTACTGGGACGCCCTCCGTCGCGCCTACACCCATTGGATAGACTGTTATACGACGGTGATTAGCTTTGTGCGATAGTCATTACATATTCAAGTATGCTAGGCTTATTCCTCTCTTTTCTATGATCTGATTGAGGAGCTCAAACTTTTGAATGACTAAAGGAAACTCCTTGTTTTTACTTCGCCATTCAGCTTCTGGCGTGTCTAGTAATACTTTAAGGAAGGTTTTTAAGTCTCTCTCAGCTGGATAAAAAGACATGTAATCAGGTTTGAAGCGATAGCACTTGATAAATCCTAATTCACGCATATCTTTGACGTTTGGTAGATTGCCCTCTTCTTTCGAAAATGATTTGTCGTAATAAGGTGCACTGATGGCATAGAAAGAGGCTAAGTCTTTTTCAGGCGTGTGACTCATTATTTCATTAACCATATTATTTAGAATGGTTCGTGCTAATTTCTTTTGCTCTTCTTGGTTTTTTGTGCCAATGTCGCTTAAATGTGCTATAGCTAGCGTCTGCATACCAAAGACTGTGACTTGCTTTCTGTTGGGCTTCTCCATATTGTAAGTCTTTAATACTCTATCATATGGGTAGGCAACAATCGTATCCACTAATAATACTGAGTAAGGCATAGCCTTTTTGCTGACATACTTTGCTACATTGTTTTGGATGAAGTTTGTAGCCTCAGTTCGCTGACCTATTGTAGTCAAATACTTTAGACGATAGAGTTGTGCCTCGTAGTAGTCACTTCCTGTTATCGTGACGTTGTAAGGGATGCTGAGCACTCGACTGCGATCTTCACGTTTGAGCGTGTCGTTGAAGAGCAAGTAGGCTCCGGTTTGCTCGTAAAATGAACGTCGAAGTGTCGCTTCTGGCGAGTGGTCAGTATCATCAGGAGCAAAGAGATTTATCTCAGGGGCAATCTCAACCATCATGTGTTCTTTGTTGCAGCAAGCTACTGATAACGCAAGTAACAGGAAAATGGCGATGTGTGAATAACTATTTGGTCTCATGTTGAATTATTTTAGTTGGTTTGCGCTCAATGCGTGGATTATCTTGAATAATATCATTGAAAGTACGTTCTTCGCGAGGTAGGGGTAATACATATCCCTCATCTTCGTTAGCCGGAAGTGTATAGAAGTAAGTGATATCAGGGAAGCTATTTCTGCCCTCTTTTTTGTATATAGTGTAGGTGTGGGTCAGCTCTATCTTCTCTGGGGATTGAGATTGAACGCGGTAACGACGAATATCAAACCATCGTTGACTCTCAAAGCAGAGTTCCATTCGTCTTTCTTTGCGGATTTCGTTTATTAATCCTTTTGGGGAGGTGTCAATATCGGGTAATGCCGCTCCAACCTTGTAGCGATTTTGGTGTAGTTGTTTAAGAAATCGCACAGCCTCTGCACTTTTGCCTTGCATTGCCAAAGCTTCTGCTAGATTGAGATATATCTCTGCACTACGAAGCACAAATACATCGGACACCTCGCTCTTTCCCATAAGTTTTGGCGTTGTCTTACATGCCCTTAGCTGGTAGCCATTTGGCTGTGCTCCTTTGACTTTGATACGTTCGATAAAGCGGGTGCCACGTAAGTCGTCCTTATTGTATAGTTGATATAATTCTTTTGAGACAGAGAAGCCTCCAATGGGTGAGCTACTACCCATCTCTGCGCATACTAACCCTCCCCCCATGCTAAAAAATAGCTCGGGGTTATCAACCGAAAAGAAGTAGCTATCCACTCCCAAAGCATTGAGGTTGCAAAGAGTGGGATGTAGGCTCAATGCTTTTGAGGCATACTCTTCAGCTCTCTGCCAATCTTGCATATAAAGTGCCACTCTTGAAGCAAAGAGTATTACTCCTGCCTCTGATATTCGATATAGGGAGCGTGTCGGTTGCCCTTCAATCTCCTTTATAGCCAAGCTTAGATCGTTGGATATTAGGGCATATACTTCAGAAATGGTGGCACGTGTAAACTTCTTTTTTTCGATGAAGTGTGATTCCTTGAGGGGCACACCTGGCTTATCTAGATTTTCTGGAGCATAGGGCAGAGCATAGAGGTTGACCAATTGAAAATAATAGGCAGCACGCAGAAAGTGTGCTTCAGCTTTTATTCGCTTGATACGGTTTTGATCTGCCACTGTGGGAGTGTCAATTCGTTCGGCTTCATCTAATACAATATTAAGGGTGAGGATATGATTGTATACTCGTAGCCAATCGATGCTCTCCTTGTAGCTTTTAAGACCATCAAAAGCATCACCCACATGCTGTTGCCACGTGTAATATCCAAATACACGAGGACGAATATTCGCTTCTGGATTATAGCGGGTATTGCCAATCAACTCCTCCGTCTCATCGGCCATATATTGAAGGTATGAGAAGTAATAGCTCTCATATTTTCGTGGTGTGGTGGGTGCTACGGATAGGTAGCAAGAGCCGATAAGTAACTCGTCTAGATCATCTGCTGTGTGAATGTAGGCTAAGTCATTTGAACGTTCGTTGAGAAAGCCACTACAGGAAGTCATAGTGACGATCCCAAGGGTCGATAGTGTAATGGCAATGATCAATATATAGTGTGCTATTCGTTTCATAGGTTGCAAGTCTATAAGGTGAAGTTAAATTGTAGATTATATTGTGGACGCTCAGATAGGTTGACCTCTGTGAATCCTCCTTGTACAGGGGTTTGACCCTTTAATTCTGGACGTGCTATTATAAATAAATTGTTTGTAGATAGTGTGAGTGTAGCATTCTCAATGTGGAAACGCTTGAGCCAATTCTCAGGTATTCTGTAGCTGAGGCTGAGATTTGTACACTTCAGGTAATCAGCAGAAACAACACGGATATCAGCATAATTGTACATCTCCCATGAGTTTTCTGCTATAACTGGCATATTCTTGGATTGCCTACGTGAATAGTGGCGGTTGTACTTCGCTGAAACGGCGGGGACCATTTGGTCTATTACGGCGGGAACATTGGTGTGCAGTTCATCACCTGGAGCCATCCAGCGATCCAAAAACATCCTATTTACGTTCATTTCTGGTAGGAAGTTTTTAGCGTTTCGATAAGGTTTGAAGAGACGAGTCTTAGCTCCTAAACTGTACGAGAGGTTAAAGCGGAGTGTGACATTTCCCCAAGTTATGAGGTTACGAAAACTTCCGAACATAGAGGGAAGTCGTGTTCCTGATTTAGTTAGCACTTGCTGGTAGACCTCGTAATTACTCTTTCCGAAGAAATCCTCCATACGTTCTTCCCCATCGTAGAAGAGTGGGCCTCCGTCCTCTGGATTGAGTCCTCTAAAGCGATAGGAATAGAAAGTACCCAAAGACTCACCCTTGACTAAGGCTCGTCCGTGAAGGAAGTCCTTTGACGAGAAGCGCTCATACTCGGGCTTGCTATCTAGGCGGTTAAAACTTTTGGAGAATGACGTGGAGATACGCCATGTAACGTTTTTCGTGTGCACTGGCTGTACAGATAAGGCACAGCTGAATCCTTGGTTGCGAAGGTCACCACTATTTACTACATAAGAGGGAATGCCGTTGACTAAATCAATATCTAAATTCATATAGGCATCGCTTGTGTATTTGTTGTAATAAGATAGGGTGGCAGCAATCTTTCGATCACATGCCGAAAAGTCTAGTTCAGCACTGAAGGAATGTGTCTTTTCCCACCTTAGATCAGGATTGGGGTAGCGTGCCAAAATAGCAAGTTTCTCATTGTAGTATGGGTCGGTACTTAGTTTTTGAATTATGGGCACTGGAGATTGATCACGTAGCATATTTCCTTGAGTGCCATATGAAGCGCGCAGGTAGAGGTAGTCTAGCCACGAGTTTTCTCGTAGAAGTGTCGAAAAATCATAGCTGCCAGAGAGTGACCATACGGGTAATAGTTTGCGATTACTTTGGGAGCCAAAACGATTGGATGCATCGGTACGACCATTTATCCCTAGAGTGAGTCTATTGTGAAATGAGTAAGAAAAAGTGGCGAATAGTGATCCTTGATTGAGAAGGTCATCCATGCGTTTGGGCTGTGCTGTTTCACTTATCAGCCAAGCCTTGTATGCAGGAAATCTATCAAGATCCTCAGGCGCTACGAACTTCTCGCCATAATCTCGAAAGTATCCTCGTTGCACCTGTCTCATGCCTTTAGTGTGTGTGCTCTCTAGTGAAGAGCCGATATGAAAAGCTAGTACATCCTCATTCTCAAAAGTATGGGTATAGTTGACCATCAAACGGCCAGAAAGAGAGCGGAAGCGTTCTTGGAAATGGTTTAATTCACCACCATAGGGGAGTTCACTATGTTCCAAGGCTACTTTACTGAATTCCCTTCCATAATCTGTCCACCTCAGGTTTGCAACGTAATAAGTTTGGTCATCATGATGCTCTTCGCCATTGGTGTTTGAGGTGGCAAGGGTCATTAGTGCCGACAGAGAAAGATCATTGGTTAGTTTCAAATCATAAGCGGCATTGACAGAGGTGTCAAAATGATCCTGTCTGTACCCACTGTGCTCCAACTCGTTCAGGATGTTAAATCTATAGTTGTAGTAATCATCATCACCACGCTTGTAGAATGAATATCTGCCATCTTCTTCATGAGTAGGAATCGTGCGTGAGGTATTGTAGGCATAGTCCACTGGGTTGATGGAGGAGGCATTATAGGCACGGTTTTCTAATGCCGTCCGCAGCCATACTGTTAGTTGGCTACGCACACTCAGATCGGCTATCACTTTGAGGTACGCAGTCGTGCGTTGGGTCTGATTATTTCTCACCACTCCATTACTCAAACTGTGACCTAATGAGGCATAATAATTGAGATTACCCGAAGTTCCCGAAATAGAGAGGTGCTGATCGGTGGATAACGCATCGCGCATCAATAGGTCAAACCAATCTGTGTTGAGTGACGAGATTTTATTCACGCGATTTTCAAACTCATCAAAGCTGATCTCCTTATTGTAGAGCTTTTGCACTAGATGTTCGTATCCTACTTGATACATATTAGAGGGGAAATAATATCCGGACTCTACTAGCTGACGAGAAAAAAGAACGCGCTCTTGGGAATTCATTAAGTCAATATTTTTATCCGTGTAGCGAGGACGAACGGCCAGACCTATCCCGCCAGCGTAGTTGATGCTAAGTCTGCCGTACCCTCCTTTTTTAGTAGTTACTACGATGACGCCATTGGCGGCTTGTGCTCCATATAGCGCTGTTGACGCTGCATCCTTTAATACGTCAATTCGTTCAATATCAGCAGGATTGATCCCCGCTATGGCGTTACCAACCCGATTGACAAAGTCTGGGTCGTTAATGTCTTCAGCTGGGATAGTGACTGGATCACGCACCACCACACCATCTACTACCCAAAGAGGTTCACGAACACCAAGAATCGTGCTGGTTCCTCTAATACGTAAGCGAGGAGTCATTCCTACATCACCCGCCGTGGGTATCACCAACATCTCAGGTACCAATCCTTCCAATCCTTTGTCCAGCGTGGTTATACCAGGGAAGGCTATTTCAGCACCTTTAATAGTGACCACAGAGCCAGTCCATTGCCTCTTATTTACAGTCTGGTAGCCAGTCACAACCACCTCGCTTAGTTCGGCATTATCGGTCTGTAGAATGAAGGTCATTTGTCTTTCCCCATGATAGGTTCGCTTTTCGGGCGACATTCCTACATAGGATGTTCCAATCTCGATTGTTTTTTCAGATTTTGTAATCCTTACGAAACAGCTTCCATCTTCCCCCGTCACTGCTACGGGCTTGCCATTGAGATAAACGGTAGCGCCGACAGCTGGTGTGTGGTCTGAGAATAAGACTTTGCATCGTATCGCACCTTCAGGTGTTCTGACGGTCTGTGCTGTGCTACTATTTTGTGCATGTGCATGCAAGGAAGCTGCTATTGACAAGGTTAGCACAAGAGCTATAAGCTTACAGCATAGTGATAATAAATGTTTTACCATAAGGCATCATAAAGAATAATTATGAGTAATGTTTAAACGTTCTCTTTTGCATACTATAGAGTGAAAAGCCAATCGGCTGAACAATGGGAAAGGTGAAGTGTGGAATAGGATTTCAGGATGATGATCCCAGAACTTTTTGATCGGGACAACTCTACCTATCTAATCAAAACGTAGCGAGGTTATAAGAGCATATTGCAATTACGTGGCTTACCTCAAACGGCAGGATCATTGGGGTGATCTTTTTATCATATAGCAGAGTGTTATCTCCATCAATAGTTAATTAGTTTTCATTGTATCTCTTATTTGGATGTGCAAATTTATCCATAAAATTCTAAATAGAGACTGTTACACATTCGAGGTTAGGAGTTTTGGTCTGTTTTTTTGATGGTTTTCATCTTGTCTAGCTTGAGGGAACGCCTTTATATTTGATTATTCTCCTCTGCAAAAGCTCCAATTATGAGCTTTTAAAGAGGATTCTTAGTTATCATCCTTTGGTGTCCGATAAACCTTTTAATTTGCTACTTGACTGTTTGACTTTATACGCGTGAGTAGCTTTATTATTGAGAAAGGTCGGACGCTTCCACCAACATTATTGTGAGCTGATAGCAGAAACCTCGGCCGAGGGGTCAGACTTAGATTGGATTGTCTGATCCCCTCTACCGAGGTCTTTTTTTGCCTTAGGTAAGAAACTATACTATGGGAGGTGGAAGTAATCCTCTCTCAATATCCGGATATACTCCTCCAATGCTGCACGCCCTTTAGCTGTGAGGCGACAGGTAGTACGGCTTGATCTCCCGGCCGACTCCTTCTCCACCTCTATGTAGCCTGCCTCAGAGAGTTTATCGATCTGCACACTCAGATTGCCACTGGTAGCACCCGTTTTCTGTCGGAGATAGACGAAATCCGCCTCGGCCACAGAGAGCAATATCGATACAATAGATAGTCGCAGCTGTGAATGCAATAATGGGTCTAGCTCTCTCATGATCTTACCTTTTTTGGTCGGCTATTGACGTTGGCAGGAACTAGGAATAGCAGTCCGAGCAATATCCCAGTACAAAGATGATCCAAAGGGGTAAACAGAGGCAGATGGAGAACTACACGGCAAAGCATCAACATCCCTGCGAGTAGCATCACTAGCGAAAAGAGATAAAATCCACGTCGCTTGGTCAACACCCATACCTGCATCAAGTTGAAGCTCAATATTACCACCGCTAGAGGGGCGAGTAACTGAAACATCCAATTGCCGGTAGACAAACCAAAAATAATAATTGCCGCACTAGCCACAGCAAAGTAAGTACCCGTAGCACCTAGCACCTTCTGGATACTCTCATCAAGAAAGGTGGTGACTCTATGCCCCTCATGCTCGCCACGTGCCGCAGGGATAAGGGGCACTAAAAACATTGAAAACCAAATGGTATGCCACCAAGGACTTGTTAAGTAAGTAGTTGCAAAGAAAGCGAGTAACCCCACAATTAGGCAGGCAGTTCCCCACACTCTAAAGCGTATCACGATGGATCGCATATCCTCACCCTTAGTAGCTTGGAGCATCTTGGTGATCGTCTCCAAACTCTCCATCTCGTTCATCTTCTTCTCTTCCATAATCTTCAGAAATAATAAGTTTACATTATAAACCATTCATTCAATAAAAAAGGGTGCGCGCCACCTTTCTCGCACCAAAGGTACAAAAGTTTATAATATAAACCAAACATCTGAGCCATTATTTTTAGAGATAGTTTGGGAGTACTTTGTGGCATACAATTTACGCCTAATTCACTGCTATTTAATGGAAAAATACAGCAGTCCAAATGCACTTTTGTATCTCACTGTAATACAATAAGATAAGAAGCCGAAAACTGAGTTGCAACTAAGCAAATGCCGAGTTGCAACTAAGCAATCGGCGAGTTGCAACAAACCAAATGCTTAGTTGCAACTCAATAAATGCTTTGCTCCTATCTCGTCCGAAACCTATTTTGAGAACATCAATTTCATCGGACCTCCGCGCGGAGGTCCTTCATTGGGGGGGGGCACCTCATCGGACAGGTCAGACGTCTGTTTTGGGCATAAAAAAGTGGGGACCCATTGGCACCTCAAGGACAAGCTTGAAGAAAGCCAATAGGTCACCACCAACCTAACACCTACCACATCACTCTAATGAGTAGATCTTTGCGAGCCTTTTCCTTCTTTCTAGGCACTATAGGACAGTAACAGTGTGCCTACTTAGATAAATCAACTCGCTTTTGATATCGACGACACTGCTCCAATCGGTCGTATCCCAGCATAATTCCGAGCATAAAATCCTCCTCTGGGGTATACTCCGCAAGGGGCTTGTCGTTTCCTATATGTCGGATAACATCTAGGCAAGGAGCGTCTCCAAAGAAGACATTGTACTTGACTGGTGTCACCTCCTGTAGGATATATTCTATATGACGGCTACAAAGCCAATTCTCCACCTCACCCTTTAGCGAGGAGTGAAAAGTATAAAGTGCCAAACTCCTAAGTTTCTTGTGATACTCATAGGTAAGGTGAGATAGCACTCCCATTGTTCCGCTCATATCTGCCTCCTTTCTATCTCTATAGTAAGGGTTTTAATTGGCTCAGCCAGCCCTCGATGCGTTCTTCGGTTTGGTCTTCCTCATTATCCATATCGAGTGGGAGCCCTACAAACTCATCATTGACTACAGCTGTTGAATCATCAAAAGAGTAGCCGTCAGTGGGCACCTCGCCTACCATCTTGCAGCCTTTGTCATTAAAGAAGTGGTATAGCTCGCCCATGCCATCGACAAAGGTGTCGGAGAAGCCCGAGGAGTCGCCTAGCCCGAAGAGAGCCACCTGCTTGCCCGTGAGCTCTACTCCCGAAAGCTTGTCTAGCATATCGCCCCAGTCGTCCTGCAAGTCGCCACAACCCCAAGTGGAGGTGCCGAGAATCAAGCAATCGGACTGCTCAAATGGTTCGGTGCCACAATCGGCTACATTGTGTAGCTCAGGCTGGAAGTCGCTCAGCTTAGAAGCGATCAACTCTGCCGCCTCTTTGGTATGATCGGTACACGTACCGTAGATAATTGAGATCTTCTTCATATTACTCTTATTGCTATTTTACTATATGGTATGTAAGATAAAATGCTTATTCTCCTATCAATTCATGAGCAAAGGTAGGCAATAACTGACCGCCCATCAATACCCATTAGTAGTGATTTTAGCTAGTTATCTCATAGCTAATTATGATGAATACCCACTAGATTCGCCCAGGATCGATCTATCCAAAAAGGTCTTAGAGCAACCGCTAAAGCGGGAACTAACGTGGTTACCCCTTTGTAGGTACCCTCATCGGACAAGTCGGACAGGGCGGACGAGTCGGACACCACGATAAAGCACCATATCTCCATTACTATTCAGTAGAATTTGGTATATTTGTTGATAATAATATATGAAGTAATGGCAATAACTATATGAAGCTAAATAAGATCATTTCAATGGTAGCGGGGCTGATGCTGCTGATGCCCTCTCTAGGGCTATATGCCCAGTCGCACAACGACAAGAACCAAATAGCGGTAAGTAGGGCACAATATATATTTAACTCTGCCCTCTCAGGAGTAGCCGCCTACTATGTAGATACCTTTGATATACAGGAGGTGAGTACAGAGGCCATCAATGCGATGCTGGCACAGCTAGACCCCTATACCAATTATATCCCTGAGGTGGAGAAGGAGGATTTCCAAGTAATGACCACCGGGGAGTATGCGGGCATCGGTGCATATATCCAGTTAGTGGATAGCACAGTCTATGTACAGTATCCCATGCCAGGGTCGCCGGCAGAGCGTGCAGGGCTCCGTATGGGTGATGCCTTTTTGGAGATCGATGGGGTGTCGGTAGTGCCTGGCACGCCCTCCAAGGTGAGTAGTAAGCTAAAAGGCCCTGCTGGCACTAGTGTGCGGGTGAAGGTACTAAAGCTGGGGAAGAGTGATCCAGAGGAGATGGAGATTGTGCGTGGATCTGTGGTGGTGGATCAAGTGGTGAGCCGTGGCCTTTACCAAGATAGCATTGGCTATATCCGCCTCAATAGCTTCACCACTAAGAGTGCTGAGGATGTGAGGAGAGCCTATGCCGAGCTCAATAAGGGGGGCAAGATGAAGTCGCTGATCCTAGACCTCCGTGGCAATGGTGGCGGTGTAATGGGAGGAGCTATTGAGCTGCTCAGTATGTTTGTACCCAA
>NZ_HF988907.1:17811-23595 GCF_000435035.1 Porphyromonas sp. CAG:1061
ACCAAGGGGAGGCTACCACAGACTTCGCAGGAGTACTTTACCGAGCAGGAGCCTATAGACCTGGAGATACCTCTGGTGGTGATGATCAATGGAGGCTCGGCTTCGGCGAGTGAAATCGTGGCAGGTGCTTTACAGGATCTGGATAGAGCGGTGATCGTAGGGAGTAAGAGCTTTGGAAAGGGGCTAGTACAGACCACGCTTCCAACCCCGTATGATGGCATCCTCAAGCTGACCACTTCGCGCTACTACATACCGAGCGGGCGTTGCATTCAGCAGCTCGATTATTCACACCGCAATCCCGATGGATCAGTTGCCTCGGTACCCGATAGCTTGACCAATGTATTTCACACGGCAGGGGGGCGTGAGGTACGTGATGGCGGTGGCATTCGACCAGATGTGGAGATTGAGGGAGAGATGATGGATGCCATCACGATTGCCCTCAGCAACCAAGGGCGGATCTTCCAATTTGCCAACCAACTCTTTTTGGAGCACCCACAGGCAAAGGAGCTACAGGATATTGTGATCTCTGATGAGGAGGTGGCTCGGTTTATTGGAGAGCTAAAGGGGGAGGATTTTGAATTTGGCGAGATGAGCCTAGAGATGCTGAAGTCGGTGGAGCAGGTAGCTAAGTTTGAGGGATATGAGGAGGTGAGCAAGGAGGCATTTGCCACTCTTCGCAAAGCACTTACGCCCTCAATTGATCAGGCATTTGCCAAGAGTCGGGATCAGATTGTGCGTCTGCTCCAAGGTAGCCTTGCTCAGCACTATTTCGGTCAGGAGGGGCAGTTTGCTATCACACTCCAAGACGATCCTACCATGCAGGGAGCTATGGACATCTTGAGTACGCCAAAGCGGTATCACGACATTCTACGGAAGTCATCACTCCGATAATCTCATCACTATGGCGAAGCACGATAGAGGCGGTATGATATTTTCTACCAATAGAGACCTAATGGACCAACTCCAGAGCACCCCTCAGGTGGAGACTTTGCCCCCTGAGAAGCAACCTCTAGTGGTACGCAGAGATAATAAAGGACGGAAGGGCAAGGTAGTGACGCTGGTGGAGGGATTTATAGGCAGTGATGATGAGTTGCAGACTCTAGCAAAGCGACTGAAGGTGGCTTGCGGTGTAGGTGGCAGTGCCAAGGAGGGCGAAATACTGATACAGGGCGAGGTGCTGGAGCGGGTAATGACTCTACTTCAGCAGTGGGGATACGAAAAGTGCAGAAGGAGATGACGGAAGCTGCGGTTAATAAGTCGGCAGGTAAGGAGCAAAAACCGCTTAATATATTCAAAGCATCGGCGGGTAGTGGCAAGACCTACACGTTAGTGCATCGGTATCTGGATCTGCTACTTTCGGATGGAATGGAGGGGGGATACAAGAGGATCCTTGTTGCTACCTTCACTAATAAAGCAACGACGGAGCTGCGGGAGAGGATTGTGAAGGAGCTATATGAGATTTCTCTCAACGGAAGAAAGCAAGAGAAGGGGGCGCCAAAGAAAACACCACAACAAATAGATAAAGAGAAAAGCAAAGCAAGGGAGGTGCTGGAGGAGATCCTGCTCGACTATGAATCTCTGAGGGTACAGACGATCGACTCTTTCTTTCAGGAGATTGTCCGCACCTTCGTGATTGAGCTGGAGAATAGTAGCGCCAATGCCGAGGTGGCACTCGATAGGGATGGGGCGATTGAGATGTCGGTGGATCGTCTCCTTTTGAATCAAGAGAGCAATGTATTTACTCGATTGGGCTCAGTGCTTCTCTCTCGAGTGGAGGAGGGTGATAGCACTGATGTGCGTGCGGCTATTATCAATCTTGCCAAGGAGATGCTCTACAACCCTCAGGCGGATAAATACCCTATCCAAGCCCTCGACCCTAAGGATATTGATCTAGCTGCAATGGAATTGAAGGCAAAGGCCGAGGAAGCTCTCTCAGAGATGGAGAAGCCTTTAGACATCCTTCAAGACACTCTTGCAGAATACGCCGATGAAGCACTGGCACTTAGTAGCTATGGTTTCCTACAAGCTCTGCAAGGAAAGGAGCTATCCGAACTGATCGTTAGGAAGATCACGGACCCACAAAAGCCTGTATACGACGGCAGGATAAAGGTGGGAAAAGATGGAAAGTTGGCGATCTTCTCTAGTAAGAACTTCAAAGTGGTGGCAAAGCAGTTTCCGGAGCTACTGAATGGTCTGGACGATATAGAGCAGAAGCTATACGACCTTAATAATGTGATTGGTCAATATGCAGGCGACTATCAGCTCGCTAAACTGCTCAAGGAGCATCTGAGCCTGCTCCCTATTCTCTCGCAGCTACAAACGGAGATAGCACAATACCAAGAGGAGCATAAGGTGGTGCTGATCGAGGAGATCAATGAACTGGTTAAAAAGGTGATCAACGGTGCTTCTACCCCCCTTATCTATGAAAAGGTGGGCGGAAGGATTGACCACTATATGCTCGATGAGTTTCAAGACACCAACCGCACGCAGTGGGAAAACTTTAGGGTGCTGCTCATTGAAAGCCTGAGCCAGATGAAGGAGAACTTCCTCGTAGGCGACGTAAAGCAAAGCATCTATAGGTGGCGAGGTACCGATAGCTCTCTACTTAATAGTGAGGTGGAGAGTGACCGCATACTCCAATACTTTACAAATGATGACCCACTGAAAATCAATTGGAGAAGTGACGAAAACATTGTGCGCTTCAACAACCTATTCTTTAATAACATCTACGACTTCCCCTCCCATACTGATCTCGACGGGGAGAGTAATGAGGTTTACAAGAAGATATACGAGAGCAACGTCTGCCAAGAGCCTAACAAGAAGAATGGGCATGGCTACGTACGCTTTGAGCAACTAGAGGCAGGCGATGAGGGTGAGCCGGTAGAGGAGGTACTCACTAATCGGATAAAAAATCTGCTCCTAGACCTTCACAAAGATGGCTACAACCCAGGGGATATCGCCTTCGTGGTACGCACCAATAATGAAGCAACGAAGATAGCAGAGATGCTGAATAACTTCGCCACAGAAGACAAGGCCAATCGCCACTGCTTTGCCTTTCTCTCGGATGAAGCCCTACTGGTGAGCCACTCAAGCACAGTGAAGCTGATCACGGCACTATACCAGCATGTAGCCGACCCTCAAAACAGCCAGAAAAAGGTCTTCTTTGAGGTGGCATGCCATACCTTTGGGATATCAGATGAGGAGAAGATAGAGCAATTGATCCAAATAGTGCAAACGGGAGCTACCCTCTTTGAGATAACCAATGAACTCCTGGCAAATCTCGAGATACCAAGTGAGGAGGAGCTCTATATCAATTCGTTCCTAGACCTACTCCATGAGTTTGTAGAGAATGAGCCCAATACACTACTCCAATTTAGCTATTGGTGGAAGCGCATCGGTGTCCGGCAGATGGTAACCATGGGCAATGACGAAAACGACAAGATACAGCTGATCACTCTTCACAAAGCAAAGGGGCTGGAGTTTCCCGTGGTGATTATGCCCTATCTTGATTGGGATATCTCTAAGCTTAGCTTAAATAACAGTTTGGAGTTTTGTGACACCGAGAAGTACCTTCCTGAGGGCTTTGTGCAGCATCCACTCCCCTTCTATATTATTCCTGAAGCCCCCTCTGCACCACATCTCAATTCGCTCATTGGCAAGAAGTATAGAGAAATACACGAGGCCAACTACCTCGATAATCTCAACCTACTCTACGTGGCATTTACACGCCCGAAAGAGCGGCTCTACCTCTATACCAAAGAGAAGCCCAGCACTAAGAAAGTGACCCGTATCGTACACGAGCGACTAAGACTGCTCAAGAAGCTAGACCCCAGCGAGGAAAGTATGCTACAGTGTGAGAATGAAAAGGTTTGGACCTATGGTAATGAGCAAAGGGGGGATAAGAAGAAAGAGGAGACCTCCACTAAGGAAGAAGTAGCGACAAAGGTGGAGCTACACCTTAATAAAGAGCCACGCCAATCGATTCTTAGGCGGATAGAGTCCGAAGCTGCCTTTGATAGTGAAGCTATTCAGCACGGGATTAAGATGCACGATGTGATGTCGAGAGTGATCTCGTGGGACGACTTTGAGCACGCCGTTGCCCGCCTACCTAAGACAGAGGAGGAGAAGCAGACCCTGATCAACCAATTTAATACAGCTCTGGCAGAAGACCCACAGCTACGAGACTGGTTTACCCCCAAGGAGGGAAGGAGCATTCTCACCGAGCAATCTATCTACATCGGTGAGTACGACCAGCATAGGCGACCCGATAGGCTGATCATAGAGGGGAGCAATGCCATCGTAATTGATTATAAGTTTGGCGAGAATACCGATATACCGCAGTACCGAGCTCAGATCAAAGGCTACCTTAACCTACTAGAGAAGATGGGCTACCAAGCAAAGGGATATCTATGGAATTGGGAAAAGACCCCAGAGATTGTAGAAGTAAAGAAATAACACCATGGCTATGACCCCACTCATTGGCAAAACACTTTCGGAGCTCCAAGAGCTAGTTACCTCTTTGGGTGAACCTCGCTTTAGAGGCAAGCAGATAGCAGAATGGCTCTACCAAAAGCGCGCCACTTCCATTGACGAGATGACCAACCTCTCTAAGTCGTTTAGAGCTAAATTGGCGGAGAATTATCAGGTCGGTCGCACTCCATTCACGCACCGACAAATCTCCACGGATGGCACAGAGAAGTACCTTTTCCCTCTACTTGCCAATCCCGCCTACCAATTTGAGACCGTTTACATTCCCGAAGCTAGTCGAGCCACCCTCTGCATCAGCAGTCAGGTGGGGTGCAAGATGGCATGCTCTTTTTGTGCCACAGGCAAAATGGGCTGGTTGGACAATCTCTCAAGTGCCGATATTATCAATCAGGTGCTAAGCATCCCCCACTCCGATAAGCTCACCAACTTAGTCTTTATGGGGATGGGCGAGCCTTTGGACAACTATGAGGAGGTAGCAAAGGTGATAGAGATACTCACCGCCGACTACGGTTTGGCGTGGAGCCCCAAGCGGATCACGGTCAGCACGATAGGCGTAAAGGAAGGGCTCAATAGACTTTTACGGGAGCAGAGCGTACACATCGCTATCAGTATACACAATGCGATACCCGAGGAGCGACTACAATTGATGCCTGTGGAGCGAGCTTTCCATATAGAGGAGGTGGTGCAGCAGCTAAGCCAATACGACTTTTCGGGTCAGAGGCGGCTCTCCTTCGAGTACATTCTATTTGAGGGTCTCAATGATACCAAGGCACACGCCGACCGTCTGATAGCCCTCCTCAAGCCACTCGATTGTAGGGTCAATCTTATTCGGTACCACGCTATCCCAGGCATTCCCTACCATACCCCCACCTCGGAGCAGGTGCTTTGGTTTGAGGAGTACCTCAATAAGCACGGACTACGCACCACCACCCGACGCTCACGTGGCGAAGATATATCGGCAGCGTGTGGTATGCTCTCCACAGAAAAGAAAAAGTAACCCCTACGGATAAGATGGCTACCTACCGCCAAGCAAAAGACCTCACGAGAGGACCGATCGGGCCTCATCTTGTACACCTTGCCCTCCCCATACTAGGCACTTCCTTCATACAGATGCTCTACAGCTTTACCGATATGGCGTGGGTAGGGCGTCTCTCCTCCGAGGCAGTGGCAGCAACGGGAGCAGCCTCGGTCTTTACGTGGATTGCCAGCTCACTCTCTATGCTGAATAAGGTAGCTGCCGAGGTGGGGGTCTCCAATGCTCTAGGCCGAGGAGAGCAGGATGAAGCTCGCCAGTAC
>NZ_HF988907.1:23650-25881 GCF_000435035.1 Porphyromonas sp. CAG:1061
TTATGGTCGTGGTGGTGATGGCTATCTACCTCCTATTTAATGAAGAGTTGATAGGCATCTATCGGCTCGAGACCTCTATCCACAAGATGGGGACCGACTATCTCTCCATAGTGGCGCTAGGGTTACCCCTCATCTTTCCCACGGTCGCCTACACCGGCATCTACAATGCTACGGGTCACTCCAAGATTCCTTTCATTATAAGTAGTATAGGACTATTTCTCAATATGCTCCTCGACCCACTCCTTATATTTGTAGCGGGATTGGGGGTCAAGGGGGCGGCACTCGCTACCATCCTCTCCCAAGGGATCGTTCTAGCTCTTTTCCTCTTACAGATGTGCTACAGAGACCAATTGCTGGGTGGAATCAAGATATTCATCAAACTAACTAAAGGGATTACCTACAGCGTACTGCGTATCGGCACCCCTGTGGCAGTGATGAATAGCCTATTTGCTTTTATCAACCTCACACTAGGACACCTCGCCTCGCTCTATGGCGGGCATCTCGGAGTGATGGCACTCACTACTGGAGGGCAGCTAGAGGGGCTCTGCTGGAATACCGCCCAAGGATTCTCTACCGCCCTTAGTGCCTTTACTGGTCAAAACTATGGGGCTAATCAGATAGACCGTATCTACAAAGGCGTACGCTATACACTTATCCTTTCACTGATTGTAGGAGTGCTGGGCTTCTGCATCTACTTCTTTTGGGGCGAAGGGCTCTTCGCACTTATTGTCCCTGAGGAAGCCGCCTACATCGCAGGTGGCATCTACCTATCCATTCAAGCGGTACCACAAGTCTTTAGCATGATAGAGATCACCAGCCAAGGCTTCTTCTACGGTATCCGCCAGACACTTCCCCCCTCCCTCATCAGTATTATTGGCAACCTGCTCCGGATTCCCGCCGCCCTCCTCTTATTACCCCTCACCAAGGATATCACCACCCTTTGGTGGATCATTGGTGCCTCCTCTATTCTCAAGGGCATCGTTGCTGGCATCTGGTACCTCCTCGTCCGTCGCTCCACCATTTCATCGAATAGATAAAGATAAATACCATACCATTATGACCGAAAGACAACTAGAAATTGCTCGAACCTTTACCGACAAAGAGGTGATGGCAAATGCCATCGCCAAGCTAAGGACTTTGACGCTGAATAAGCTTCTAACGGTTGAAGACCCCGAAGAGCGAGCCAACCTTATAGAGCAACAGGCCACCCTAGAGTATGAGGAAATGGCGGTCTTGGGAGACGATGAAGTCTCAAAAAACATTCAAGACAAAGTAGTAAAGCTTTATTCACCCATCCTAAAAGCATATTATGAAGAGAAGTGATGTAGAAGCACTATTGACTCAGCTTAAGGGGTTTTATATTAGTGATAAAGAGCCTAGCAGACACCCAAGAGCTATTATATTGGGAGGACAACCATCTGCTGGAAAGAGTGCACTCGCAAAGATAGCCCAAAATGAGCTTCCAAGTATACTCACCATAAATGGCGACAAGTATAGAGAGCACCACCCACTACACAAAGAACTGATAAAGGAGCCCCTTAAGTACTCATCTGAAACGCAGATATTCTCCAATGTATTTACAGAGGGATTGATAGACGAAGCCATAAGAAATCGGCTAAATGTATCGGTAGAAGGGACTATGAGGCGAAGCGAAGTAGTAGCTGACACCGCTCGAAAGTTCAAAAGGGCTGGCTTTGAGGTAGAGCTAATGTGTATCTCTGCACCACCAGAACTCACTGCCGTCAATCTTTTTTCAAGATACGCCAGTGAAGTGCAACTTATGGATAGTGGCAGACTAGCCGACTTTGAAAGCCACAACCAAGCTTGTAACGGTATACTTAAGACGTTGGACGACGCCTACGAGAATACAGACATTGACAGAATACGCCTGTATGCTCTCTTCGGAATGGAATTAATTGCCGACTATCAGAGGAATGAGGATGGTCACTGGACGGTTCAAGTGAAACCTAGCGAATTAATAACAAGAATAAGGGATAAACAACTGCAAAATAGAGAATTGGTTTTACTGCTGATTGATAAGGGACTAACAGCTTTATCAATCATCCAAGATGAAAAGATAAGAGAGAAGCTAATCAGCCAGCTCCACCATCTGATACGTCAGGCATCCACCATACAGCCCCACCAATAGCAACTCTCCCAGGCAGAGATTACAAAGTAAAAATCCGGCTAAAAAGAAGGTCACAGACACCCCTTCATAACCAGCTGCAATT